>CAYSXQ010000012.1:0-30292 GCA_964435085.1 uncultured Gammaproteobacteria bacterium
CCCAAGACTTATCAAGACCCGTTTCAGGACTGGCTGGGTAGGACTTAATTTGTTCAAATTTTGATTCGGGCATAGGTTGTTATTATACAACTTTTTTCAGATAAGACCAACTTTATTAAATGTCAAATTTCCAATGTCAAATCAAGTTCAAAGCTCTAATGTAAAATGATTCCGTCATTCTGGAGTGCAGCGTAGCGCAACGATAGAATCCCGTGCCATGAAGTGACCATTAGCCAAATCAAAACGAGATGCTATCACTCCACTTCGTTACGCTCCAGCATGACAGAGTAGAAAAGTATTTAGATTTTGACATTAGAAACTATTTTATCTAATTAAAAATTATGCTATAATTCTCCCATGCCTGTCTATCAAAAAATTAGTTCAAAAATAGATCTCGTAACGATCAATAATCCTGGCACGGATAATCTGCTCGAGTGGTTTAATGTTACCAATGCTGGTAAGAACGAGATTGAGTTTTTGCGTAAGAAATTTGATTTTGATTTTCAACACCTCAAGGCTTCGGCAGCAACTACTTTTGCACAGCGACCGATGCTGATGGACGAAAAGAATTATCTTTTTATCATCCTACACTTCCCGATTCTGATTAATGGTGTCATTACCGCTGGGGAACTAGAGATATTCATTGGTCGCGGCTATCTGGTCACCATCCATAATGGCAATTTGCCAGCTCTTAATAACCTCTTCAACCTAGCCAAGAAAAATCCAGAGTCTCTACAGTCATATCACTTAGATTCTTCGTCAATCCTACTCTCAGAAATCATTGATCGCCTATTGCAAGCTAACTACAGTATCCTTGATCAAAATGGCCTGAAGATTGACGAGGTAGAAGAAATCATTTTTGGTGATGATCAAAATAAAGCCATCAGTCAAATCTTGCAACTACGTCATAATATTATTAACATCCGCAAGATCTTACAGAGTCACAAGAACATCTTGAAAAAGCTTCGTGAAATAGAAAGCTCTATTGTGCCTGAAAAAGAAGTTAAAGATCATTACTCAGTACTCATCGAACACTCAATTCGCATCTGGGAAGTCTTAGAAAATCAGCGCGAGATGATCGAGGTTTTGAACTCTACCAATGAGTCGCTGACTAATCACAAACTTAACTACATCATGAAAACTTTGACAGTCTTTTCGGTTATTGTCTTCCCACTAACATTGCTCGCTGCTATCTTTGGCATGAATGCCAAGCACATGCCCTTTGTCGATGGTCCTTATGGCTTCTATATAATTCTGGGGATCATGGGCTTCATGAGTCTATTGATGTTAGTTTATTTCTCGAGGAAGAAATGGCTTAAATAAGTCAAGAAAACAAAGCAAAAAGAGCTTAGATAACTAAGCTCTTTTTGCTATTAATTGACAAATTTATTAAATACTGTAACAATATGCATTATCAAATTGTTCTTTTTTAAATATTCTACAGGAGACTGAGATGAACGCACAGACCACGACTGAAGTGACTTTGAGTGGAGAAAAAGTACCAGAATCTTGGCAACAAGATCGCAAGTTAATAAGAAGGCTTTTTTGTGGGCAAGCGATTGACGTTATTGAGATAGAGACCGAACATTTAAAGTTAAGGAATCAGCCTTCAGGCTTTCCGAGACGGCATCATCATTTCTTTTGCTTCAATTCCTTTGATCAAGGAACTAGAGAATTACTTTATCACGAGACGATTGATCCTCATGAAGAAGCAACAATATCAACCCAACCCCTAGATAGACTGATTGAAAAGATTCAATACTTAGCTTATCTAATGAACTCTAAGGCTAACTATTGGCCACGCAGTACGGTAATAACAACCCCTAACATCAAGAATGAAAATGACTATTTTAGTGATTTAATTCATGATCTAGAGGGTTACGATAGTAAAAACTACACGATTCAGAATATTAAAAAACACAGAATTCATATCAGTGGTGAATACACCAACGGAGCTAGCTAGCTCCGTTTTTTATTTGCCTTTAGCAATGAGGCTAAAGTTGTCGCCAGCTTGGTCTTTGATGAGGTAGCCTTTGGCTTCGATGTAGCCGCGGAGTTCGTCGGCGCGCGCCCAGTCTTTAGAAAGTTTGGCTTCGCGACGGTTATTAGCTAGATCGATGACTTCTTGAGGGATAGTGACTAGAGTATCAAGGCCAAGACCAAGGACTTTGTCGAAGTCGAGCACAGTTGCTAATTTTTCTGAGGGAGAGAGAGTAGATTTTAATAATTCTTGGACGATGGCCAGAGCTTGAGGCAAGTTTAAATCATCATTGATGACAGTAAGGAACTTGTCGCGGAATTCAGTATTCACTTCTGATTGCTCAAGGCCGAGGTCAGTGACTTGGTGATAGAGATGCTCAAGAGCATTGGCAGCACCTACCATAACTTCGTCGCCATATTCCATAGGCTTACGATAATGAACAGCTAGACAGGCATAGCGGTAGACTAATGGACTAATATTTTTCTTAAGCAAGGCGTTCTCTACAGTTAAAAAATTATCTTCACTCTTAGCCATCTTCTTGCCGCCGGCGATATTCAAAAAAGCACCGTGCAACCAGTAGTTAAAGAACTTGCTACCAGTAGCAGATTCAGACTGAGCGATTTCGTTAGTATGGTGAATATTAATATGATCAATGCCGCCACAGTGAATGTCGAGCATGCCACTTAGATACTTCAAGCTCATGGCTGAGCACTCGAGGTGCCAACCAGGGAAACCAACTCCCCAAGGACTCTCCCACTCCATTTGACGCTGGCTGTTTTCGTCTTTTTCAATAGCCGTGCCAGAAAATTTCCAGAGCGCAAAGTCAGTAGGATTTTTCTTGTCTTGATTCTTCTCGACGCGTGCGCCTTCCTTGAGGTCTTCGAGTGGTAGATGTGAGAGCTTGTTGTACTCAGTTACTTTACTGGTATCGAAATAGACACCGTCAGCGGTATTGTAAGTAAAGCCCTTGGCTTCGAGAGTGCTAATCAGATAGATCTGCTCGCTGATATTGTCAGTGGCCTTACACCAGATGCTAGGCTCGATGATATTGAGCGCTTGTAAATCTTTCTTGAAAGCTTCGGTGTAGAATTCAGCAATCTCCCAAGCAGTCTTGCCTTCGCGCTTGGCGCCTAATTCTAATTTGTCTTCTCCCATGTCCATGTCGCCAGTTAGGTGGCCGACGTCAGTGATATTCATGACGTGCTTGACCTTGTAGGTATTGTAAGTCAGGACACGCTTAAGCAGGTCTTCAAAAATGTAAGTACGGAGATTGCCTAGGTGAGCGTAGTTGTAGACAGTTGGACCGCAGGTGTAGAGTCCGACTTGGTCGTCGTTAATCGGTGTAAATTTTTCTTTACTGCGACTGAGAGTGTTGTAGAGGTTTAAATCAGACATAAAAAGTTAGAAAGTCAAAAAGTAGAAAGTTTTAAAGTTTTTTTATTGTAGCAAAGACATTATAAAGTAGCAATTTGTCAGAAGATTATTTTTGTTTTATAATATATGGATATGAAAGAAATATCTACTAAGAAATTTATTATAATAGTTGGAGTAATCCTTGTACTGGCCATTGCAGCTGTATTGGGTTTCAGAATGATCAATGCTCGTAAAGCTAATTTAGATAATAGCGCCAAGCCAGTAGAGCAGAAGAAGAGCTCTGGAGTGCCTCTAGGTATACTAATCACCGATCCGGACCTAAAGGCAACTGTTACTAGTCCAGTCCTAGTTAAGGGCTCAGCTGCAGCAGAAAACTTTGATCACAATGCGATTAACTTCAAGATTCTAGATGAGTCTGCTCAAGTTCTAGGAGAAGGATCTTCGATCCCTGGCGACAAGCAAAGTGATGGCAATTTTGCCTTTGAAGCTCAAATTAGCTTCTCAAATCCAAAACCAGGCCTGGGCTTTATCATGATCAATGATAATCCGAACTTTAAATTTCCGATTCAATTCTAACGTTTGCCTAAATTGATAATAAAAAAACGACCTAACTGGTCGTTTTTTCTTTCCCCTCCTTAATAAGGGGAGGATTATCTTGAGCCGAAAAGAGGACTCGAACCCCCAACCTACGGTTTACAAAACCGTTGCTCTACCATTGAGCTATTTCGGCAAAGACCTAGTGCGCCGTGCTGGATTCGAACCAGCGACCTTATGCTTAAAAGGCATTTGCTCTACCACTGAGCTAACAGCGCGCATTTAGCTGTAAAACAATAAAAAAGGGACAATCTTGACCCAAATTTATGATTTTTAGCATAACAGTTTATTTAAAAATTTGCAAGACTTGGCTAGTAATAGCCACAAAAAGCTGCTTTTAAGAAATTAAATGAGTCCTACGACTTCTAATAAGAAGCCGGCTGCAATATAGGAAATAAAGATAATTACGAGGCCAGCTGTTGACCAGACCATAATACCCTTCGCCTTCTTGATCTTAGTGTCATTACCCATGGCCGTCATCCAAGTAAAACCAGCATAGACAAACATCAACAAGGCGATGGTACCAAGGATCGATAATAAGACACTGATAACCTTAGCGATGACTGTAGCAGGATTATAAGCAGCGTATTTGAGTGGGTCAGTAGGGATGGTGAATTCGAAGAGTGGATTGATGCCGGCACCTACCTTGGTGACGCCTGGACCAGTAGGGGTATCCTTACTCGCAGTAGGATCATTTTCGCATAGACCATCACTACCATTCACTTGCTGACCGATCTGAAATGAATCAACTGTACAATTCAACCTCTTAAAACAATAATGTGCACAATCACTTTTGCTGTTAGCGGAGTAAGCAAGCTTGCCCTTAGTAACAGACTCACTAATCCTCTCGTCAGGTGTGAAGCTGATCTGACAACAGCCAGAACTGGCTGACTTACATGACTTGTTTACAGTATCAACTGTGGCACCGGCTACAAAAAAATTTTGACATTTCTCAGTGCTAGAAAAGCTTGATAAGTCTTTGCAAGTGTTTAAACACTGAGTAGAGTTAGCTGAATTAAAGACCTCAATTCTATCCAAGCCTAGATCTCCCCAGTGCACTCGCTTGCAGCAGCCAGGATTAGGATCGATTGTTGTCTTGGCAACGCACGTATTAGTACTTAAATCGGCTACTAGACCCTGAGTGAAGGTCTTTTTTCTAATACTAACAAACTTACTAGCATAGTAGTAGCACTCGGTAGTACTGTTGGCATTATAAACCAGATCATAGTCACGATTCTCTGCTCCATTAACGTAAGTGATACTGCAGCAACCAGAGCTGTCAGCTATACAATTTTTATTAGCTATGTCAGTAGGAGTATTGGCACTGTAGTAATTCTGACAATTAGAAAGCTTGGCGCAACTTTCCAAACACTTGTCACTATCGGCAGCAGGAAAGGTTTGTATGTTGAAAATGCTCTTATCTGTGTCCCATTGAATAAATTTACAGCAACCAGAATCAACAGCTAGAGCACTGTTTGCTGTAAATAAAAAATAAGAGATGGCAAGTAAAATAAATACAAAGAATGTTTTTCTCATAATCAAATCACGCCTAAAGTTTGTAAGATAAAACCAACGGCAATATACGACAAAAAAACACAAATCAAACCAACCGCAGCCCAGAACATAGTATCTGTACCAGCACTCACCTTCTTGTCATTGCCAGCTGAAGTTAGCCACTGGAAACCGCCATAGAAAAATAAAGCTAGAGCAAGAGCACCGATGATCTTGAGAAGCCAGCTAATGACATTACCAATTAGACCAGGAATACTGTTGCTGTTGAGCGGGTTGGTAATACTAATAACCTTAGGATTGACGCCGGCAGCCCCTGCTGGGCTTACCGTCATAAGAATAAACAGAGGCAAGCACAGACAAAGTAGAAATAGAGTTAAAAATTTAAATAGTTGCATAAGTTGATTATACAGAAAAGAGAGGTTTTTGTAAAACCTCTCTTGATGGCAGCAAGTCCTAATTCAACTTAGAGAAGACGTAGGCCTTGGTAGTGTTACTGCTTGTCGGAATAATTTGAATGCGATCAGCCGTGGCCTTAGGGTCAAAACTGCCAAATGGAAGAAATCTTTCGCCTTTGTATACTCCCTGATAATAGATAACGACTCTAACATCTTCGCTGGCGACAATAAAAAATTGATAACCTCGAGTAATACCAATCAAAAAGGAAGGGCCGCTCATGGCGTAGTTTTGGCTGTTGAAGCCGGCTGTTTGAAAACGAAAGAGATAGTTATCAAAAAGAACTTCACGAGGAGTAGGAGTGAAGACTATGCGAAACAAATAAACCACCAAGAAACAGAGAGCGATGCCAAGACTTAGAAATAAAGCGACTTTTGACCAGAGCTTGAGGCCTTTGGCAAATTTTGACTTAGACTTAACAGCAGTTGCTGGCGCCATGATGATTCCTCTAAATGTAAAGAACAAATGATTATGCTTATTATCATAGCATATTATACCATAAAAGTCAAGATATTGCGGTATTTATGATTAATATTAGCCAAATAAAAAGACCGGTCTGTGTGACCGATCTATTGTTGCTAGGGAATTTGTTTTGTTATTGGCTATTTAAGATACCCGGCTATTTGATTGAGATAAATTAACTCCTCTCTTTCAGACTGACTAAGCTCTTCTTTGTTTGATAAAGTACTTAGATAATCGCCTAATTCTTTTTTGAGAAGATAATTCTTTTTCACAACAAGATGCTTTAGTAACTCATGATGATCATAAACCTTACTGTTTATGACTTTTCTGCCTGGATCAGCAGGAGGCAAATTGACCCCTGATAAGACACATGCTTGACTGGACTGCCCTGCAATAGGCCGCCAATCTTTATTATTTTCATCAATCCTTGCTAAAACAAAAAGTTTAGCTTGGTTCTTAGTAGCATTAGCTACAGTTGGCTGACTAGCTTTGGCTAGCTCAGCATTAGACCTGCGCATAACAACTCTTCCTGGCATAAAACCCCCAAAAAAATAAACAAAAATGTCAAAAAACTACCGTATTATTATATGACTAATTATAACTATTGTCAATAGCGAGAATGCGATTTATTATAGACTATTTTACCTAGTGGTTGCCGGCTATGACCGGTCTTCGCCTGATATTCAGCGTCTGCTTCTTTAGTGACTAGATAGACGATGTCTTGATCATCCATGCGGACCATGAGTCCCGTCGTGCCTTCGGGAAGAGCGAAGCGAAATTTGTTTTCGATGCCGGCAGTGATGTCTATGAGAACTGGCTTGGGATTAAGATGCTCCCACTTCCCTGCTCGGATAGACTCAAGCTTAGCCCAGGCGGTCTTAGGAAGGACGAGGTCATCAGTCTTATTGCCCCATTGCTTGAGCTCGACACCAGTCTTGGTGAGAATAGGCAAGAAGGCATGTTCTTGCCAGAAGTATTGCTCGGTAGTGCCCTTCTTTTTGACGGCGCGGATTTGAGCTGGGGTGTAGAATTTCTCTAACTCCCCTTCGCTGAGATTGCGGGAATTGAAGCTGACGCCGCTGCACATAGAGGTGAAGATTAAGATTAGTGGTTGTAAGATAGCATAAGCTAAATTAATTTCCAAGCTCCAAATAAAAACGAGATCCGGAGATCTCGTGGGGTTTGTTGTTAGTAAATTGTTGCAAGGGTATCTAGAACCTCTATGGTTGCGCCCTTGGTAGCTCGATTATTGAGCCAGTTTGCATCATCACTGAGTAGCTCGAGTCTAAGGAACTTAAACTTGCGGCTCTCGGCGTGAGAATACAAAATCTGTAACTCAGCATCTTCGGCTGGATTGTTGACTAGCTGCTTAGTCTGGACCTCGAAGGAAGATGTGGAATTAACGCTGATACGTCGAGCATTGCGCACTGGACCCCAGTAAACTAAGCAACCTCGTTCATAAACAGCGAAAGCTTCGATGTCCTTCACTATGACTAGTAAAGAATCGAAACTAATAAACTCCTGCATTAAGCTATCGAAGGGACATAACCGTTTGGAATTGGTTGATGTCTGTCCTTGTAGGCACACGCTATTTGTTATTATTAAGACAAAGAACAAAAACGCATACTTCTTCATACTCTTTCCCCTCTTCTGACATTGAAACAAAACAATTGTTATATCATGATAGCTGAAGTACTAGAATTAGCAAGAGCCTTATTTATTGGCTAATTTGCAGAATTTGTCTTGATTATTTGCCTAAGCTTAGCCATTAAGTCTAGATAGAACTCTAGATTATTGAGAGTTGTAAGACGCTGAGCTAGAGCTTCATCGATTTTGAAGAGATAGTGGAGGTAGGCACGACTGTAATTGCGAAGTTCTGGTAATTTAGAATTTGAATTAATAGCAGTTTTGTCGCTAACAAATTTTTGATTAGCAAGATTGTGAATAGTATAAAAATTGTCTTGACCTTTGCCGCTAGCTAAGGCTTTGGCAAGCTTAGCATCACTGCCAGCTACCCAAGAGAAAAGACGACCATGACGACCTTCGCGAGTCGGGATGACGCAGTCGAACATATCGACGCCACGATGAACAGCTGCGACAATGTTCTCGGGATAGCCGACACCCATGAGATATCTAGGCTTGTTTGTAGGCATAGCCGGCATGAGATAGTCCAAGACTTTGTACATTTCGGCTGGCGACTCACCAACGGAGAGACCACCGATATTGTAGCCGTCGAAGTCAAGAGCGGCGAGGTCACCTAAACTTTTGAGACGCAATTGGCGATCGAGACCACCTTGAACGACAGCGAAGAGCAAGGACTTAGCGCCCTTGATTTTGTTGTGATGAGCTTTGGCGCGAGCAGCCCAGCGTGTAGTTAATTCAATTGATTCTCTGATGTACTCGACCGAGGCTGGTAGAGCCACACATTCGTCGAGACAGACGGAGATATCGACACCGAGCTGATGCTGAATGTCGATGACGCTTTCTGGAGTTAGCTTGTGACGCGAGCCATTGAGATAGGATTTGAATTCAACGCCCTGCTCACTGAGCTTGACGAGGTTTTCGCCGTTTTTGTTACGACCTTTGGCCAGAGAGAAAACTTGGTAACCACCGCTGTCAGTGAGAATAGCACCAGGCCAGTCAATGAATTTGTGAAGACCGCCGAGTTTTTTGACATGTTTTTCACCTGGTCGAAGAAAGAGATGATAAGTATTAGAAAGTATGATCTGGGCGCCTAGCTTTTTGACGTCTTCGGTACTGACGAGTTTAAGAGCGCCGCGGGTAGCAACCGGCATGAAGAAGGGAGTGTTTAATTTGCCGTGAGCGGTTGTTAGGACGCCTGTTCTTGCTTGAGCTGATTTTTTACTGATTTTGAACATTGTAGTTTAATTTAAAATTTAAAATTTAAAATTTCAAAACAATTTTGAATGCTTAAATTTTGAATTTTGAATTGTTCCCTATTTTACCAAAAATCAAAGTTAATTGATGAGCTTCTGACCAAATAGTACGTAGCTCCTTTATTTTATCTGACTCGATAGCAGCTAATAACTCTATCCAATACTGAGTTTCATTAGCCTCTTTGCGACAAATTGCTATCTTGTTAATGAAGTCTTTTTTACTGCTCGCGTTGTTAGCTTCCCGATAATTAGCACCGATACTAGTTGATGATTTTAATAATTGGTGAATAATATTTTGATTTAAAGCAGTCGCGGTAATAGATTTAATCAAGATTAAAATACTTTTACTAAAAAGACTAGTCCTCCCCTCCAAATCATAAATCATATTTTAAATTTAAACATTAAAACATTAAAAATTGTTTTGAAATTTTAAATTTTAAATTTGAAATTATTTGACAAGCCCACTCGCTGCATCCAAATTAACACTCTTCACAATCTTGTCGTCCTCTAGTTTACTGGTTTTAGGGAGACTGAATTGTTTGATAATGCCCTTGGTCAGAGAGTCAGTGGCGCTTGCCTCACAGGCGGGCAATAGAACGATAATCTTATTGCGGTCTTTAGAACTTGGTTTAAAATTAAGACTAAAATCGGCGCTCGCTAGACCTAGAGCTTTGGCAAATTTAGGCAACTCCCAAATTACTTGACGAGAATTAGCGTCATAATGCAATGAACCAGCAGAGACGGATAACTTATCTTGCCAAGAAGCGTACTCAGGTAATTTGACCGCAACACGAACAGCTTCTAAATCATGAAAGGTATTTTTTAGTTGCCAATAGACGCGCAGACTGGTGTCTTTATCAACCTCTAAAGGCAAGGGGCCGGCACCGACAGGCACATTGTCCTCATTAAAATACAAGATTGATTGAGCAACTTGAAAGTCACTGTTTACCTTGTTAATGATGATATTGCTTTTGTTATTATCCGTCAGGGCAACAAGAGCTGATTCAACTGGAGTGCCGTTCTTACTTGAACTACTGGCCTCACGATCTTTGATAATCTTTACTAAAGAAGCTAGATCATCATTACTACCAACTTGAAATTGAGCATAGCTTCTAACCTGATCAGAAGTAACACTAGTTCCAGCCTCTTTAAGCTTGAGACTAAAGTCAATGGAACCACCAGCACCCTTAGCCAGAGAGCTCAGCTCTTTGATCTGAGTAGCCGACCAAGTGATAGTATTGTCTTTGACTAGTCCATGATTTTTGTCCTTGAGAGTTGACCAGTCAAGCAAGTCACTATCCAAGGCCACTGTGAAACTAAGATCAGCAAGTGGAGTCTCGCCTTTATTGTTGTAGGAAATACTATAGTTTAAAGTTTGACCAAAATCAATACTTTGATCTTTATCAGAGCCGTTAATTAGTAGTAATAAATTAAGGCTATTTTTAACAACTTCGAGATCAATAGATTGCTCTTTAAAGAAATAGAATCTTTCTGTAGGACGACTGATTTCAATATCCTCTCCTGAAGGGTTCAAAATAGTAGGAGAACTAGAAGCTAGCAAATAACTAAATTTGAAATCAAAGTGTTGTTTAGGAGTAATTTTATCAATTAACTTATAATAGATAATTAATTCCTGCTCCTTATCAGTAATATTATTAACCTGCCAAACCCAAGGCTTAATCAAAGTTAAATCAGTATTCTTCTGTACGTCAGAAATAAACTCTAAATTATTAGCATCTGTTGGCTCTAGGACCAGGCGAAAATTATCTAAATACTTACTGCGGGCTCGGTATTTAACAATAATTTTCTGCTTCTCGGCAACTAAAACACTGTCTGGATTAATAATACTAATATCAAGACCCAGATCGGACAAGCCTATATTAAGATCGGCACTTTTCTTATACTCAGTACTGAAGCCTTGTAATTGATAGCGCAGAGTGCCAAAGACTAGGCTACTTTTACCTAGCTCACTGACTAGCTTGGCTTTTATTTTTAACTGGCCTTCGGCACCAGCTGGAAGAGAACCAAGTGACCAAGTGTTATTATTAGTACTAGCAGCTGGTGAACTATCAAGAAAGATAAATTCATCAGGGTAAGTTAGATGTAACTCAGCATTAGTAATTTCTAATTGATTGTCATTTTTATAATTAACCAAGAGGAAGAATTCTTCAGCTGCCACAGGCTGGTGATCGAGACTTAGATTTAGAGTAACAGCATCAGTATCTAAGCCGTGTTTTAATAATTGCTGCAAGCCAAAATAAGCAAAGATCATGACAACAAGAGCGACTAGACCTGATATCAACCAAAAAACCAAGCCCCTTTGCTTGCGAATATTTAAGGTTTTGACATCAATTAATTGACCAGAGTCGTCATGATAGATTTCCGATAAACCGTCAATGATAGCTTGGTCCTTCGTGCTTTGAGCGGCTTTATGACTAGCGGCTTCAATGTGTTTATTTTTCATATTTTTGATTAGGCGCTAGCGCTAAATCTACTTATTTAGAAGAGATTAAGTAAGCCCAAGAACGATCAATATCTTGCTGATAAAAACTGGTGGCGTTTTGTTCTGGATACTGCCAAGCAGCTTTGAACTTAGCAGGCAAAAGCAAATTAGAACTGATTTCACTGTTATGAGCGCCGGCTTGTTTTTGAACTAGCAGAGTGTATTTGTATAAAGACTCTTGCTCCTGTGGGTTAGTAGGCATTAATTTGAAAGGTAACTTGTAAACAAGCTTAATGACGGCCATTTGTCCAGGATCAACCATTGACCAGTTAGCAAAGACGGTTTTGTTTTGTTCACGGTAGATGAGAGTGTTAGTCAGAGGATCACGATCAGCATTAGCTTCATTAGCTAGATCAGAATCAAGATCCCAAGCAGGATCTGGCTGCTCAATAGCAACATCAGGTGCTAGCCAGCCACTACTACTGATTAGTCGCGAACCAAGTGGCACATAGACACGAATCCAGTTAACATTACGCACGCCACTAAAAGCTTCACGCTTAATAGCCTGGTGATCACGCAAAATAGTGACAGTATTAAAGATTGAGCCGTCAGCACTGACATTAGCCTCATGAGTGATAGTCTGGACAATTTTCTTGTCACTCTTGCCACCGGCAATATTAGTATTAATGACCGATAAGTAGTCGCCACTAGTGTCTTTGAGTCGCCCATCCCAACCTAACTCGCTAATCTTGCTCTGTAGCTGCTCGTCAGTTAAGTAGAGCAGAATGTCCTTCTGATTTAAACTAGATTCTAAAATTTTGACTATTTCTAGGTAGTCTTGATGCTGTAAAGTACCTAGGCGTTCCATGAGGGCGGATAACATATCGCCGATAATTTGCTTAGGCTCTCTGGTTACGTCGGGCTTTTGCTCAGCAATAGCTTGCACGGTATCCAGAAAATTATCAGCGGTAATGATCACGCCATGCTCGGCCGTCATATCAAGCGGGCCAGTTATTTTTAATAGATTGATGACGACATTAGGTGTCAGACTAATAACACCATCGACAGTTGAGCCATCACTCTTCTCATAAAACCACATCACCTTCTGAGCGCTAGTGCGCCAATCTGGCCACCAATTAGCATCCCACATATGCCAGAGCGGATTGACGAGCCACATAGGCTCAGGAGCGGTAACTAAGCGACGCAAACCGCCCTCGGTATCATAGGTGCCACCACCTGGAGATTGCAATTTCTTAATCTGACCTTGCTTGAAATCAACGATAGCAAAGCTGCCCATGAAACCACCAGTAGCACGAGCTTCGGTGTTATTTTGAAAGACCAGCAAATACCTTTTATCGATGTCTCGACCCAAGAAGATTTGCAATTGCTCAGTCAGATGAAGAAGTTCTCGCAAACTAGAAGACATGAGCTCGGACTTAGCTTCTAGTGCCAAGAAAGCCGCCTGATACTCACTAGGTAGCGCCTCGCTATCAATCTCGGCTAGCACTGGTTGCAATTGTTCAAGTTTGGTTAAGGCGCGCTCGCCCGGCACACTAAAGGCTGTTAAGACCTGAGAAAGATTTTTGTGATCATGATCAGTCAGTAGTGCGCTAGCTGCCTCTGATAAGTCACTAGCTAGAGCTGAGCCGAGTTGTCCGGCCAAGACTAATTTAGGGCCGTTTGCTGCTAATTTCAATTTGTTGTTAGGGACAATCTTAAGTAATTGCATCAAGAGGCCGTCAACACCAGAGAGAGCCTGGCCTGCTGAGACGAAGTCTTCACTGGCCTTGCTAAAATTATGACTAGCGCTACTAAAGTCAGTAGCGAGAGCTGCCTTCTTGCCTTGATTTATTTGACCAACAGCGGCCTCGGCAAAATTGGTAATACGCAATTCTAGCTGCTTAAAAAAACGCAAAGTATCGTAAAATTTAATAGGTATAACAATCAGCAAAACTAAAACAGCAAAGGTGAAGGCTGGTTTCAATAAAGTCTGACGAGGATTAGCGGCTAGTACTTGCCAATAATTCTGGCGAGCTCTCCTGACCTCGACCTTATGAGCTAGCTTGGTTAAAAGCTTGTCCTTACGTCTAGCACCTAGCTTCTCGAAAAAGGACTCAAGATCATAGCTAAGAGCAGCAATAAGAGCTTTAAAATTAAAAACCAAACGATAAAGTGTTAAAAATGGCCAAGCCAGAATAAGCAAAAAAGAACGGAGCAAGCGCCATTCAAAGCGTCCTAAGGCAATCAAAAAACGAAGCAAACTTAGCAGTAAGCGATAATGAAAACGATAGGGCTGAAAAATTTTCATAAGACTGATTGATAAACAGCTAAGGTAGACTTAGCGCAAGTAGTCCAATTATATAATTTGACGCGCTCCTCACCAAGCTTAATGAGCGACTGCCGGAGAGTGGTATTAGTCACTAGCAACTCTAATTGTTTGAGCAAGTCAGTATTGTCTTCGGGATCAAAGTAAAGAGCGGCCGAACCCAGAATCTCTGGCATGCTAGAGCGATTAGAGCTAACTACTGGACAGAGCTTCGACATAGCTTCTAGTGGTGGCAGACCAAAACCTTCGTACAAAGAAGGAAAGACATAAGCCAGAGCCTGGCGGTAGAGCAAATCTAGAGTGTCGTCACTGACAAAACCAGCAAAAACTACTTGCTGACGATCAGTCTTAGACCAAGTGGCAGTGAGATTGACAAGACGTTGATAGAAGTAGTCACGCTTACCAACTAAGACTAACTGTAAATTATGACGTTTCAATAAGGGCCTAGTCACCTGCAAGAGTCGTTCGAGGTTTTTGTGAGGATAAGCATTGCCAACATAGAGCAAATAGGCCTTGGAAATCTTAAGACGAGATAGATGAGCCTTACTGTCATTAGAACTATCAGACTTAGCACTTAAAGTAGCTACGCCTTCATAAGTAACAATAACCTTGTCTGATTTAACACCGAAATGCTTGACGATGTCAGACTTAGTAAAGTGCGAGACGGTAATAATCTTTTGAGCTTGTCTGATAGCACGACTAATAACTAGTTTGTAGGCCAGGTTTTTGAATTGATAAAGCACAGGACTGAGAGTGCTGGCTCTGACAGTGGGATACTTAGTCAAAATGAGATCATGAATAGTGACAATGAAATTAACGGGACAGAAAATTGGCACATTAAAATGAGGAAAGTGCATTAAATCAATTTGATGCTGCTTAATCAGTCGTGGCAAAGCTATTTGCTCAGCCAGACTGTACCAAGGCACATCAGCTAAGACTTTGCGGATACGTTTGCCGTCAGCTGGGAAGTTAGCGAAATTGTGACTATTCAAGAAGATAACATACTGATGCTCGGAATCATTTTTGACCAAATAATCAACAATTTCCTGAGTATAGCGACCCAGACCCTTGCCAATAGGACCGTAGAAACGAGCGTCGATGCCGATGGTTTTTAGTGGTTTAGCCATGGAGCTAGTATAGCATAGTTAATTTCAAATTTAAAATTTAAAATTTCAAAACAATTTCAAATTATCCAATGTCTTAATTCCAAAACCAAACATAAAAAAACTTGCCATTGCTCATCAAGGCATGAAATAACATAACAAAAAAAGAATATCGAAAAGTTTAAAAATTGGAGAATTATAACATTCAAAATTGTTTTGAAATTTTAAATTTTAAATTTGAAATTAGCTAATTTTTCAATAAGATGACCCCATCCCTAGCCCCTAATTCAATTGATTCAACATCTTTTCCATTATTCACCAACTTATCTTGACTACCTTTAAAGCGTTGATATTTACCAGCGGTCAAGCTGATGCTTTGTATTTGATCAGAAGAATTAACCAGGACCAAGCCTTTGCTAAATTCACGCAGCCAGAGGCCGGGAGCAACTAAGGCGGTTGAACCAGTAGTATTTGTGGCCTTGGTGAGTGGTTTACCGAGATCTAAATCGTATTCGTCGTACCACCACAACTGACTGTGACTCTCGGCGCCGTCGTCAAAGGAAAAATAACCGTCACCCAGCAAGGCGCTAGTTAGACCGAAGCGCATTTGCTGATATTCACTAGCTGCTAGCGACTTGTCATAACGAGCATTAAGAACGTAAGCAGCTGGTCGCTGATTCAGATTAGGCAGGATGCTTAAATATTGCTTCATACTCGCCTGCCAGCTGCCATTACCTTCCCAGGGAGTGGGAAAATGTTCAAACATACGGCCGTTGATCTGGCTTTGCCAAGCAGGCAAGGAATCCCCGTTAATGAGCAGGATTTTTGTAGGTAATTTTTGCCTGGCAGCAGCGAGAAAATCAGCCATGGCTGTTTGCCAGAGAGCATTAACATTGTTTTGCGGAGCGCAGATAGCCTTCTCGGTAATATCGATCGGTCGCGTAGAATACTTAGTCGCATCACTGTCCACCAAATCCCAGAAAACTCCATCCCAAGCAGTCTTGAGTCGATAGGCGTCGATGAGATAAGTGAGATTGAGATGACGCCAATCAGGTCTGGTAATATTGACTGAATTCATCTGTGGCCAAGGACTGATAATCTCACCATCACTGTCGCGGAGCCAGAGATCAAGGTAATTAATCTGTTCAAATAAGCGAGTGCGGGCACTGAAATTATCGTAGAAAAGTGTAGGGCGGTAGAAAGAGGCCGGATAGAGGTAAGCGAGAAGCTTGCCATCAGGATTAGTCTTTTTGTAATTAGAGAAGAAACGACTTTGACTAATGGCCATTTCAGGCTGGAGAATTAGCAGGTCGTATTTAACTAGCTTAGCGTAGTCGCGGGCAGTGAAGAAGTTGAGGTAGTAGTTGGCGATTTGGGGGTAGTTAGTACTGGCAAAAACTGAGTTTGGGAGAATCAGCAGAATAGATAGGATTGTTAGAGCAAATAGTTTTTGCATAGATTTTTTAATTTCAAATTTAAAATTTAAAATTTCAAAACAATTTTTAATTTTTGAATTTTATAATTTTTAAAATAAATTCTAATTTTTAA
Organism: uncultured Gammaproteobacteria bacterium; assembly: GCA_964435085.1. Classification (GTDB taxonomy): domain Bacteria; phylum Patescibacteriota; class Patescibacteriia; order Patescibacteriales; family Patescibacteriaceae; genus UBA917. The sequence goes on from CAYSXQ010000012.1 coordinate 16,694, forward strand.
ATCCCAAACTCTCCTACTCTGTCATTCCCGACCGCGACACGGAATCCAGGGTTGGTCAGTACTCATTATTTAATTGATGAGTACTTATAGATAACCTAATTACTTATCTACCCTGGATTACCGATCGCGGTCGGGAATGACAAGATTTTATGTTTGGTGTTTTTAAATTATGACATTGTAGAATTTAAAATTGTTTTGAAATTTTAAATTTTAAATTTGACATTATTTAATCAACTCTCTATAAATCCCCAACAAATTCTTCAAATGATCTTCAGCTGTAAACTTCCTCTCCACAAATCCCCTCGCCTCATGAGCGAAGTCGCTGACTGCTTTGGGATTAGCTAAGCTCCAATCAAGCTTTGTGGCTAATTCGTGAGCATTGCCGGCTGGCACCAAGAGCGCGCTACGACTAGATTCGACAGCTTCGCGGATGCCGCCGATGTCGGAGGCGATGACGAATTTACCTAAGGCAGCAGCTTCGAGGATGACCAGACCGAAGACTTCGTACCAAATAGACGGCACGACGATGAGATAGGCCTCACGAATAATCGTTTGTAGCTCGTCACCGTACTTAGGACCGACAAATTCGACACGAGTAGTTAGATTTAGTTCAGCAACAAGCTCCTCTAGATGCTTGCGCTCAGGGCCAGCGCCGACAATTTTGAGTGGCACTTGACTCTTAGTCTTAGCTAGAGCGCGAATAAGAATATTGACGCCTTTTTCTTGATCGAGACGACCGAAGTAGAGTAGGTACTTACCTAGCTCGTAGTGTGGCTCGATGCCCTTGGTTTCGACAAAGTGATAGAGTGTCTGAACCTTGCGAGCAGCTATCCCCCACTCGACTAGTTTGTGCTCGACAAAGCGTGAGGGCGTGAGATAGAGATCAATATTTTTTTCGTAGATTTTGAGCAGTCGATGATGAAAATACATTTCAGCGGTAACCAAGAAGCTTTTGAGATAGGAATCTTTGAAGCATTTATGCGTGACACAACGGTAATATTTACCACCGCGACAAGATTCATCGATTTTACCATGATGAAAGAGCTTGTAATTAGGACAAATCAGCTTGTAGTCGTGAACATGCATCACGACCGGTATTTTCCTGAGCTTAGCTTCGATTAAGATAGAGGGAGAGATGTGATGATAGATGTTATGAATATGGATGACGTCAGGCTGAAACTCATCAAGGAGTGCGGCAAAATGACGCCTCGCCTCCCAGCTATAGAAAGTACGACTAAGGTATTTGGTAAAATCCTTGAGACGAAAATGATCAAAATTAAAACCAGACAGAAAATAAGTGTCATGCTTATCTGGCAAGTTACTGGCGTGGGTCATGCAAAATTTGGCAACTTCGACACCAGGAGTAGTAGCCAAAAGATCAGCTAAGTCGAGGAAGTACTTATCTGCTCCGCCCTTGATGAAATTGTATTTATTAACTAAGAGTACTTTCATAATATGCATGCCCGAGACCCAAGAAGAGCCACCACCAGATGCTGAAAAAATTAGCTTCAAGATAAGGCTGGAACATAAAGGCAATGGTGCAGAAGATAATAATACCACTAACACTGTAACGAACAATCAAGTCTAGATTACTGCGGACTTTAAAAGTCCAAATTTTGATCAACTGAGCAAGAACAAAGACAAGCAACAGCAAGAGGCCTACAGCCCCTAACTGAGTCAGGACAGCAAGAAAGGAATTATGAATATTACGCAACTCCACATAATCCTTGTAACTGCCCATATCGATAAAAATCTTTTGACCAAGTCCAGCACCAGTCAGTGGAGCATCAAGGAAATTAGACCAAGCATTATTCCAGAGTGTGCCACGCCAAGCGATGCTAGTGTCACCATCATCAAAGAGCGAGAAGAACCGAGTAGCTAAATAGCCCCGCTGATCACCAAGGCTTTGAGTCAATTGACTATGTGGCATAAGATTGGCAACAAAGATACCCAGCGAAAAGATAACGATGACCAGAGCTAAGTATTTGGCGACTAGCTTCTTAAGGGAAGCTCGGTCACTGCCAAGAGTGATGAGCAGCCAGACAAGATAAATAGTTAGAGCAAGCCAAAGATGACGCATAAGTGAGCCAAGAATACCAGCCACAAAGAGCGGTAAAAGCCAAGTCAGAACTCGCGAAAACTGATCCTTGCGCCAGATGAGATAAGGCAAGCCGAGAATGAAAGCAAGGCAGAGATAAAAAGCGTGATTGAAGTCAAGGAAACGAGAGCCAGCGGTCGAGAGTGGTGTGATCTCTGTCCAAAGACCTTGACCAGTAAGTAAGCCGTAAACAAAGAAGCCTAATGAGGCCAGAGCGCCAGCCATAAAGAAGGCAAACCAAGTACTGAAGATTTGTCGATTACGAAACTGATACCAAATAACAAAGAAAAGTAGCGGATAGAAAATGTAGTTCTTGAGCGAACTGACCGCGGTAGCGAGATTAGCATCCCAAAAAGCTAGACTAAAAACAAAGATGAGCGCCACCCAAGCAAAGAAGACCAGCAGTAATTTATCGAAGCCAGTGAGCTTGGGCTCGCGATACTTGAACCAGTCAAGAGCAGTGCGGAAATAGATGGGCACTAGGAAGAGATCGACGAGATAAAATTTGTATTCGCTTTGATTGAAAATAAAAGGACTAAGGGTGAAATTCTGTGACCAGAGGAGCGTCAGAAAAGTAACAGCAAGAAGTCCGGCTAGTGGATAGACAAAAGAAAGAGCGACAACGCAAATTGCCACCAATAAATAGAGCGGCAAAGAGAAGCCGAACAAGAGATTAATTAGCACTAAGACACTGCTAAGCAATGAAAGAAAAATGGCACTAGCGACGAGCTGCTTAGGGATTATTTTGTTAGTCATAGATGCTTTAATTTAAACATAAAAATTGGCTTTGGTCAAAATAAAAAGCCCTCGAAATAAATCGAGAGCTTGGAGATGGAAAGGAAATAATATTTCATGGTTCTGGATTAGTAGTAGAATTATTCTTTCTACTAAACCAATTGACGATAGCTTTGCCCCAGTAAGACCAGATGAGTAAAGCGGCAGCAATAACAAATAATGCACCGAATAACTCACCGGAAGACAAGTAAAAGGTATCCCAGCGTAAGCGGCGGTAAATACCACCAGCAGACCATAACAAACCGATTGTCGTTGTAATGAGAGCCACTTGTTTAAAGAAGCGGCCAGCAAATAAAAGATAGCTTGCTGCAACTAGAACCGAGCAAGCGGCCCAAAGATATAAGGTCATTTCATGACTCCTAAAAAATTAAAGAACTGTTTATTGTTGAGTGGAGACTAGTCGTCCTTAGCAGCTTCGTCCCAAAGCCAATCAATCGTATTAGAGACATCATCAAACGCATTATCTAAAACGCCTTTTTGAGGTGATTTAGAACTAGAGCTACGAGGATTATTACCTCTACTTGCTCTTGGCGGTGAATCATCAGGAACTCGATTGACTGGTGGTGGACTGACATATTGTCGACCATCAGCAGACTTTTGTGGATAGCGAACATCATCACGATATTTCTCCCAGAGCTCTGGGTGATCACGACGATTAAGCTTACCACGAGAGATAATGACATAAGGATAAAGACTATCCCCACGACCACGACCGACAGCTGAGCGACCACTAGCATCGCGTTGATTAATCAACTCCTTAAGGAGTGGAAAATCTAAGCGAGCCAGATCACTAACTGCGACTCGATAGTAGCCATTAACGTAACGACTCAGATCAGCAGTGCGGACCTTACCGACTGTGAGCTGTTCAATGGAAGTATTACCAGAATTAACTTGATAGTCAGATGACTGCGGGTCAGTTATTTCAAAAAAATAAGAGCCAGCAACATTAACTAGACGAACGCCAATTAAGGAAATACATTTTTCTTGGATATAGCGTGGATCAACATCGGCCATCTTATAAGTGCCACTGCGATCATCGTATACCTCCAATTTAAAGAGACGACCGTAGCGTAAATCGATAATTTGGCCGTAGACGTTTTCGCCATAGGGCTTAAATTCTCGATTGACAACATAGCGCTCAGACTCTAGTCCATTGCTTTTATGATGAATGAGTGCCAGAGAATCTTCTCTATCCCAAAAGATAAAGATTTCTGCTGGATCATATTTCATGGCCTGAGAACTGCGACGTAAGGCGCGGATTTCGATGCCACAAATACCGATGGTTTTTGACTCCCCTTTACTTGCGGCTAGAACTTTTCTGCCCTTATTCAAAGCATCGAGATCAAGGAGATTAACCTTGAGATCACGAGTAACTTCGAAAGCAAAGTTAAAGTCTTCACGACTACGACTACCGGTTCGCACTTGCGAGACGATAATAGGCAACATATCCATGCCGCCTGGTAGCGTGAAATTATTCAAACTCTTATCCGGAATCAATTGCTTGAGCTTGCCATCAGGCTTAACACCCATGTAGATGCTGTCAGCACCATTAACCATGAGCTTCTTGTCAAAACGGGATAGTAAATTCATACCCGTTATGACAAGATCATTCTTTTTTTGTTTCACTTCAAGACCATTAGTTGTACCACAGCTTGAGAAAGCGGCGGCAACTATGGTCAGCGCTAATAAAATTAGCAAACACTTTTTCATTTATTCCTCCGATGTTAATTAAAGAATTATTGTTTATCAAAAGATCTTTTGGAAGAAGGCATAATGAATGCCAACGCCTAAATTCCAATTACGTGCGTGACTGTTTTGCCAGCCCCAGACGTAATCGAAGTTAACATACAAGACACTGAAATTATCAAAGACTAGATCTAGGCCAGTGCCGAGACCCCAGTATTTAACATTAGCGTTGTACTTACCACCTAAACCACGAGCTTTCATGCCAACGACAGCGTCATCGGCAATAGCAAAATCGATTAGACCAAGTTCAACTTGGCCGTGAATCGAATTCAAGTTTTGGCCAGTTTCATTCTGGCGCTGTTCGAACTCGTCGACGCCCCAGTAGAAAACTTTCTGATCATACCAAGGCAGTCCACCAGCTAAGACTAAGTTCCAAGTTGGAAACAAAGTATTGCCTTGCAGACGTCCAGCATATTGATGATAGGCTATTTTGCCATTGATAAAGGCATTAGACCTATCAGCTTGATAGCCACTCTTGAGAGTGTAGTAGGAATACAATCGCCCGTAGGACACATCAAAATTAAGATGTGACTGCGGGAAATTGATTAAGCTCGAGACACCTGTACTCCAAGACATGATCTGCTCAGAATAGCTATGGCTATTCGTGATACCAGAATTGACTCGGATTGCTCCAATGGGGCCAAGACTAACAGTAGCTTGATCCCATAAGAATGGAACTTCGAAGTCCATGTTTTCGAGTAAGTAGTAACTCATCTCCAGGTCCAGCGCATCGCTGGTAAACTGGCGATTGGCATCGATTACATTAGTGTAACCGATCACCATGTCCCACTGCTTTTGTGTTGTAGCCGTGGTCATAGTTGTTGGGCTGCTCGTCACTGGCTGCGCTTTAAGCACAGGCAGTAGTCCGCCCAGCAGTAACAAGAACATTGATAAACAAGTGATCTTTTTCATCACTTAACTCCTTAATAATGGATAAAACAAACGAAACTATAAATTTTTAACGTACTGTGTATAAATACACCGACTACAGGCCGCCATAAGAGATGGACTGTAGTCGGTGTATTTATAAATTGTGCTGGGCTCAAGATTACTGAGCCTGCTGCCAAGGATACTGAGCTCCTTCGGCGCGGCTGGCGACAGGCTCTTCTCCTTCCACTTCGGCCATGACAGGCTCCTGATAATTTTGTTCAGGATAGACACTCTCTGCTACTTGTGAGAATTCAGAACTTACAGCAATGTGCTTTTGTTCTGGAGCTTGCAAATAAGCCCAAGCCAAACCAAAGGCTAGACCGGCAAATAAAGAGATAAGGAAGTTAGCCAAGAGATTAGGTTGATCAGGGTAAGTAGAAGTGACTGGTTCGTCTAAAAGACGAATCATCACATTGTCGCCCATGCCATGATAATTAGCATGCTGAGTCATTAAAGTCAACGCAATTGAGCGAGCAATTTTCTCGGCTTGCTCACGACTTGGCTGATAAGCTTCGATGGTAATAATGCCAGTTTCTTTGACACTTTTGACAGTGATAGTTCGGTCCCAAGCCTTAGCGCGCTCCTTGGCACTAGTACCAAAATAAGCACTATCGATACTAGAGTCAGTCGCTAGAACACGGCTTAAGAATAAATTAGAGTAGGAAACCTTAGACAAAAGCTGACTAAGATAATCATTAGCCTTACTCATCGCATAAGGATCAGAATTAAGACCAGCTTTTTGCACGACTAGCAGACGCAAGCTAGAAGTGTAGCGCAAAGGCTGAATAAGACTAACCGCCATAGCAATGACGACGAACAAAAGAGTGACTAAGAGGATCAGTTTCTTTTTGGCTTTGATTAAGGAAAAAATATTAATTTCGGACATATAATAGCTATACTTTATTAAACAATTAATTATTTAATTAATGGTTGAGCATAGCATATTATTTGGAAATTGTCAATCGTTTGGCGATTATTTGTTTATTATTAGCCATAAAATAGCGTGGATATAAGTAATGGATGGTTGAGCAAATCAAAAAGTTCCAAATCCCAAGTCACAAGTTCCAAATAAATCTCAAGCTCCAAATAACAAAATTACTGCCATACCGACTGGAGTTTATCCGCCTCGGGCGGTCCGGTATAACAGTTATTTGGAATTTATTATTTGTAATTTATTTGGAACTTGTGACTTGGGATTTGGAACTTATCGTGAATTTGACATCAAACCCTAATCCCCTTCAACGCCCTCCTCCTCTGTCGCCAATCAGGTATAGTCTCCCCCACTAGTTGCCAGAAGTGATGACCGTGGTTCATTTCGACTAGATGGCACATTTCGTGGACGATGATGTAGTCGGCAAGCTCTGGTGGCAGGAGCGCGATGCGATAATTAAAATTAAGATTGCCACGAGCACTGCAAGAACCCCAGCGACTGCGTTGATCACGAATTGCGATGCGACGCCAGGTCAAATTGTAATGAGTATTAAAAAAGGCCAGACGGGTGAAGACTAGATGTCTGGCGAGTTCTTTGTAGCGAAGATATTTTAGGCGGGAGAGGATGGACATGATGTAATTTCAAATTTAAAATTTCAAATTCGCTTGTACCCTTGTGGTATCAAAAAAATTTTGAATGTCTCAATTTTTAAATTTTTAATTTTTGTAATTTTTAAATAAATTCTAAATCTTAATTTTTAAATACTCTACCTTTCACACCCACTCTGTCATTCCGGGCCGCGACCCGGAATCTAGGGTTGGTAAGTAATCATTATTTAATTACTTATGAGATGTAGACAATTTAAATACTTGTCTAATGACGTGGATCCCCGCCTTCGCGAGGATGACGGATGTTTTGAGATTTGGAGCTTGAGATTTATTTGGAACTTGGAAATTGTGATTTGGAAATTACTTTTTCCACCCCTCAGGCATCTTCCCATACCAAGCTTCAAGACTTTTAATACTATCAAGAAGACTCTTCTTCGTCTGCCACTTCAAAACCTTGTTAGCTTTCTCAGTATTCGCATAAACCTCCGCATACTCTCCTTGCCTCGTATGACGCTCCTCGCCTGCTAGACTGACGCCAAAATAATCTTCGACGGCGCTGACGATTTCTTTGACGGACCAGCCGCGGCCGTTGCCTAGATTGAAGATGTTGCTCTGGCCGCCGGCCTGTAAATAATCTAGAGCAGCTTTGTGGGCAGAGACTAAGTCTTCGACGTCGATGTAGTCGCGTATGGGTGTGCCGTCAGGGGTAGTTACCTTTTGACAAGTGTAAGAAAACTTTTCGATACCGAGCGCGCCGCGGACGGCGTTTTGTAGCAGCAGCAGTGATGGCTTCTTACTGTCACCGATCGAGCCGTCGCTTGCTGCACCACAGACATTGAAGTAGCGGAGAATGACGAAAGAGAGATTATGGAGCTCTCCATACCAGCGGATCATTTGTTCGACTATGCGTTTGGACTCGCCGTAGGGATTTGCTGGATTAGTTGGATGTTTTTCATCCATTGGCAAGTATTGAGACTCGCCATAGACGGCGCAGGTGGAGGAGAAGATTAACTTTTGGACATTCGCCTCTTTCATAGCTTCTAGCAAACAAAGAGTGCCGGCGACATTATTATCAAAATATAGTCCGGGGTCTTTCATGGATTCATCAACAGAGCAGAGCGCGGCGAAGTGGAGGACGGCGGAAATTTGATGTGTGGCAAATAATTTAGTGAGAGCAGCCTTGTCGCGTAGATCAGCTTGGACAAAAGTTACGGAGCCGAGAGCCGACAAAGCGTCTATCGCCTCTTGCCAGCCATGAGAGAGATTATCTAAAACCACGACTTCGTAGTGGTGATTTAGAAAATGTTTGACGGCGTGACTGCCGATGTAGCCGGCGCCGCCGGTGATGAGGATTTTTTGAGGCATTAATTTAGTAGATAACAGGCACAACTAACTGATTGTCATTAGCTGGCTCACCAGATGGATTGTCTTTCTTGAAGATGAGCTTGCCTGGCTTATTAGGACCAGGAGTGAAGTTGAGAGTGGCACTGAAGTCCACGAAGTCTTCGGTCATCCAGTCGCTTTGGGCGGTGGCGATAGTAGTAGTAACTTCATTACCCTGATCATCGACTAATTGGATTGGGAAGCTAGCTTCGAAGAACCAGTAGCCACGAGCTTGGCCTTTGAGGACCATGCCGCTACTCAGAGTGGCATTGGCTTCAGGATTAGTCACTTTGATGAGATCGTCTTTTTTGTCGACAACTGGTTTTTCATCGTCTGCCTTTGGCAAGTCACCAATGACGACGCCTTTGTCTTCGAGCCCTTTATTAACTAGATTAGCGGAATTTTTATTAAAGTAGTAGGTTGCGCCGATGACGCCGGCGAAAATGATGGCTACTAAGGAGCCGATGATGATGTTACGCATAAGTTCAAATTATTAATTTAATATGATATGCTTCTAGGACTTTAAGCATAGCAAATATATGTCAAAAAGCAATCGAGGCTTTTCTTTAATTGAGATCTTGGTCGTCATTGTGATTATTGGAATCTTGGCGACTTTGTCAGTGGTTTTAGTTGCTAATGTCATTGGCAAGGCGCGAGATGTGAAGAGAAAGGCGGAACTGTCTCAAATCGGGAAGTTTTTGACGGCTAGCTGCTATACGCCTGATGCTGGAGCTGGGACTTATGACTTACTGGATTTGATTAATGAACTGAAAAATAAAGATGAGCGCTATAAGCAACTGATTGGTAATAATAAATTTAGTGATCCGAAGCATAGTGATGAGACGCACTCTAATTATATTTATATAGTGACTAGCGATAAGAAATGTGCCCTTTATGCTAATTTGGAGAATGATTCAGAAGCAGTTACTTTGAATAATATCAACATGGCGACGCCTGGAGCTGGGAATGGAGTCTTTGCCTCTTCAACGCCTGGTATTAATGGTACTAATAAGTATTTTCAGGCTTCGAATTAGGTTGAAGCATAAATTTGACAAAGCCCAAAAAATATATTATACATAAGGGAGCTCTAAGGGGCTTTTATTTTTTTAGATACATATATGGAAATCAGAAACATTGCTATTATTGCTCACGTTGACCATGGTAAGACTAAACTGACTGATGCTTTGTTGCGCCAGACTGGTATGGTAACTGATGAAAAGGTCAGTATGGACTCCAATGCCCTGGAACAGGAGCGTGGTATTACTATTTACGCTAAGAATACTTCTTTATTTTACAAAAATACTAAGATTAACATCGTTGATACCCCTGGCCACGCTGACTTCGGTTCGGAAGTAGAACGTGTCTTGCGCTCTGTCGACTGCGTTTTGCTGGTCGTTGACGCTCAGGAAGGTCCGATGCCACAGACTAAGTTTGTGCTGCGTAAGTCTCTGGAGCTTGGCCTTAAGCCAATTGTGGTTATTAACAAGATCGACAAGCCAGCCGCTGTCCCAACTTGGGCACAGGAAAGAGTCTTAGAACTATTCATGGATCTCGGTGCCAACTACGAACAGATGGACTTCACTACTGTCTACGCTATCGCGAAGGACGGTGTGGCTATCATGAACTTGGCTGATGAGCGCAAGGATCTCACTCCACTACTTGATACTATTTTAGAAAAAGTTCCGACTGCCACTATCAAGGAAGACGAACCATTTACTTTCCAAGCCTTTAACTTGGCTTATGACAACTACCTCGGTCGTATGGGTGTTGGTCGTGTCTATCATGGCAAGGCTAAGGTTGGTCAGAAGGTTTTGCTCAAGAAACACAGCGGTGAAACTATCCCTGGCACTCTCACTAAGATCTTCAGCTTTGAAGGCACTTCTCGCAAGGAAGTGGACGAAGTAGAAGCTGGTGATATCGTCATGCTCGCTGGTCTGCCTGATCTGTATATTGGTGACACTGTTTGTATTAATGCTGAACAAGCCCTGCTTCCGGAAATTAAAATTGATGAACCTACTATTTCGCTAAATTTCCTCGTCAACAGTTCCCCTTTTGCTGGTCGCGAAGGCAAGATGGTGACTAATAGCCAGATTCGTGAACGTCTCGAACGTGAACTTAAGGTCAACGTCGGTCTCAAGATTGATTTCTCCGCTGGCGATTATTACAAGGTCTATGGTCGTGGTGAATTACACATCGTGGTCTTGCTCGAAAACATGCGTCGTGAAGGTTACGAAGTGCAGGTTTCTCAGCCACAGGTAATTATCAAGGAAGAAAATGGTATTACTGTCGAACCATTCGAAGAAGTGACTATCGATATTCACAAGGACTTTACTGGTATGGTCATTGACAAATTGGCTAAGCGCAAGGGACAACTCGTCACTATGCAACCAGAAGAACACCAGACTCGCCTCATCTACCATATTCCTACTCGTGGTATCCTCGGCTATCGTGGTGAATTCGTGGTTGATACTCGTGGTGAAGGTATTCTTTGTACCGAATTTATCGGCTTTAAGCCTTTTGCTGGCGACATCGAAAAGCGTCAGTCTGGCTCCATGATCTCCGGTGAAACTGGCAAGGCTCTCGCCTATTCTCTAGCTAACTTGCAGGAACGTGGAAATCTCTATATTGAACCAAACACTGATATCTACGAAGGTATGATTATCGGTGATACCGCTAAGGGTCTTGATATGACCGTTAACCCGATTAAGGGCAAGAAGCTGACCAACATGCGTTCTTCTAACGCTGACATGGCTATCCAGCTCACCCGCCCTGATATTATGACCTTGGAAAAGGGCCTAGAAATCATGGCTGGCGATGAATACCTCGAGGTAACTCCAAAGAGCGTTCGACTACGTAAGCAATTACTGACTGAAATGGAACGGGCTCGTGGAGACAGAAGTAAATAAGCCTTAAAATATATTCTCTTGAAAAACCAGTTTGATTAACTGGTTTTTCTTTTGCCTAAGAATAATATACTTGACAAATTACCATTAATTTGCTTTTATACAATTAATCTATAGTTCTTTTTATTTAATATTTGAGGAGACTGGGCATGATTAATGTTAATTGGTGGATTGTTTGGTGCGTTGCTGGGTTATTGATAGTAAATTCTCTCGGCTGGCTTATTACAGGACTAAGGAACCGCTTTCTAAAAAAGGTGGTTCGTGATTTGCAATGGAGGAATATTGATCTGAAGGATACTTTAATGGTTGGTCTTAAGAATTATCAATACGGCGAAAGGATGGTTTTTCTTGCTATCATTCATAATCTAAAGAGCACCTTGAGTGGTATTAAAATGGCAGTCAGTGGAGATATGGATACTGGCACAATGAGACGAAGCTTTAAAAGCATAGAACTAGCAGCAACCGACGCTCTGCATCAAACAAAAAGCATTCTAAACAATTCTTTTCATAGGACTGACGGTGATAAATTACCGATGATTATATCCGCTAAATTCTCTCCGCTTATCACTTTACAAAAGTTAAGCAAGAAAATTCAGAAGGACATCAATCATGGCCACTGCGAAATAAAAATTGAGCTTGCTAAGAAAGGACAGGAGCAGATTCAAAACAGGCTAGATAACTTTCGTGGTAATGAAGATCTACTCAGAAGCATCTTTGAGAACCTAATTATCAATGCTTGTGAAGCTATTAAAATATCTAGATCTAGGAATAGAACAGTCACAGTATTAATTGATCTGGTCATCAAAGAAGCGGAAGAATGGCTGAAGTTTTCTATTACTAACGAGGGACGAATACCTCCAGAACTACTAGAAGACTTCTTAAAGAAGCAGGTTGTATCAAGCAAAGAAAATGGCTCTGGCATGGGTAGCTATTTAGCAGCAATGACAACTAAATTGATGCGCGGTAAAATCTACTTAAATATTCAAGACACTGAGCGTGTTGACATATCTATTGAAATTCCGACTACAGCTAGCCTCGAACGCTAAAAACAAAAGGATGATCACAATGATCATCCTTTTTTATTTGCCTCTGAGTTTTTATTTCTTAGTTTTCTGCTTAGCCTTAGCGGCTTCGATAGTAGCGTTGGCCTTGTCAGTCATTTCTTTGAGCTTGGCCATTTGATCGACGAACTTAAGGCCTTTAGGTAGTTTGAACATAGCTTCGTCTATTTTCCAGGCTTCGCAAGTAGTGTTCGTTTGCTGACTTAATTTGTCGAGATCAGCTTGTAGAACTGGACTTGCTACACTAGGTGCTGGGGCTGGGACGTCTTTGACTGTTGGCAGGTCTTTGGCAACTTGAGCAGTAGAGAGGACGAAGCCTTCCTTGGCGCCTTCAACCCAAGTATAGACCTTGTCGTTGAGCTTAAGACCATTGGAGATTTGCGTAGTCCCAGCAAGATTAACTTTAGTGATTGTTCTAATACGATTGCCCTTAGTGTCGATATACATTTGTGACTCGCTACTGACTCCTGATACATTAGTGATAGTGCCGCACTTAGCAGCTTTGCCGCTAGCCAAAACAGTCTGCAAACTGTTCATAGCAACCTCAGGAGAAGACTTAACAGCAGGACGAGCCTTACCGCTAACGCTGTTCATTAGACTGCAACCTGAGAGAGAAACTGAGAGCAGCACAAATGATGCGATCAGAAGATATTTTTTCATAAAAAAGATTTAGATTATAACAATTCTATTATAGCACAGAAGCGCTAATGAAACTAAACTAAGCGATGAGTAATTTTTTCTGAGTGTGAGATAATTTCTTGAGAGCAATTTCAGCCTTAGTAGCAGAAGATCGATCTTTAAACTTCTTGCTATACACTAACTCGACAGGGCGGCGAGCTTTGGTGTAGCGGGCGCCGAGCGCCGAAGAATTGTGCTCTTGGACACGCCGAGCAAGGTCGGTGGTGATGCCGGCGTATAAGGTGTTGTCATTGCATTTTAGGAGATAGAGATGATACATGGTGGTAGTATAGCATGGATTAATTTCAAATTTAAAATTATTACACCAGCATTTTAGCCACAAAAAAAGACGCTCGATTGAGCGTCTTTTTTATCAGTAGAAATGAAAATTACTTCTTCTTTGCAATTCTTTTCTTCTTAGGAGCTTCTACTTCTTCAGCAATATCAAGAATAGTTTCTTTCTTCG
>CAYSXQ010000013.1:0-27947 GCA_964435085.1 uncultured Gammaproteobacteria bacterium
CGGAGATTAAAATTACTAAAGAATTCAAGGAGGCTTTGAGGCTCATGGAAAAGACCAAGGAGAATCTCTTTATCACCGGTAAAGCTGGCACTGGTAAATCGACACTGCTGAAATATTTTTGTGAACACACGAGCAAGAATCTAGTGGTGCTCGCTCCTACAGGTGTCGCCGCGATTAATATCGGTGGCATGACTCTGCACTCTTTCTTTCAATTTCCTTTTGGAGTTGTTGAAGAAAAGGACGTGAAATATTTGTTTAATAAAGTAGAAATTTTTCGTAGTTTAGAAACTTTGATTATTGATGAGATTTCGATGGTGCGAGCGGACTTGATGGCGGCCATTGACCATTCGCTGAGGCTTAATACTGGTCGCAAAGCGCCTTTTGGTGGCGTGCAGATTATTGTCTTTGGTGATCTGTATCAATTGCCACCGGTCGTGCGGCGTGGTCCGGAGGCGGATTATTTGCAGGACAAGTATGGTGGGATTTATTTCTTTAATGCGCAGGCTTGTCAGCTTGCCAAGATGAAGAAGATTCAGCTGACGCAGATCTTTAGACAAGAGGATGATTATTTCAAGGATCTGCTTAATAAGCTTCGGGATAATCAGCTGACGAGCGAGGATTTGGCGGCGCTTAATGCGCGTCATCGGGAGTATCGAGGCAAGTCGCCAGTGATTACTCTAGCTAGTATCAATGCAGTAGCTGATGAGATTAATCAGACGCGTCTAGCGGAACTTGCTGAGCGTGAGTATGCTTATCAAGCGCGAGTGATAGGCGACTTTGAAGAAAATAATTATCCGACGGAGCGAGAGATTCGGCTGAAGGAAGGGGCGCAGATTATGATGATTAAGAATGATAACAAGAATCCACGACGCTGGGTTAACGGGAGTCTGGGGATTATTGAAAAATTAGAGCGCGATAGCATTACTGTTAATATTGATGAGGAAAGTCATAAGCTGGAAATGGCGGAGTGGGAAGTGTTTGAGTATCAGTACGATAGTGCTAAGAAAAAAATTGAGCGACAAGCAAAGGGGTCATTTTTGCAGTGGCCGGTGAAGCTTGCTTGGGCGATCACGATTCATAAGAGTCAGGGTAAGACTTTTAAAAGAGTGATAGTTGATTTGGGGCGAGGTGCTTTTGCTCATGGTCAGGCTTATGTGGCACTGTCGCGCTGTACGAGCATAGAAGAGTTATATCTAAAAAATCCTTTGAAATTTAGCGATGCTATTTTGGATAAGGCAGTGAGTGAATTTCACTTAGATTAAATTTATGAAAAAGAAAATTATTGTCAGTGACTTGATGCAGAAAAATTATAGCTATTATTTGACCGAGAAGCCGGGGGCTAATTTTGATCCGGAATTTAAACCGGAGTTAACGCCTAAGGAAATGCTTGCGCTGGGTGTCTTTGGTGGTAAGTATATGACTGATTGTCGTAATGAATTTCCAGCGGCTTGGTTTACTAAGGCGAAGCTGTGCGCGGAGCGTCATGATCCGAAATTAAATTTCTTTGGTGTTAATGCTAGTCAGTCATTGGGTGAGTGGTTGCGTAAGGATTGGATTCATCCTGATGATCCTAGAGGTTGGTTTCAGTGGTATTGTCGTTATTATATGGGGCGGAGGCACGAAGACGATGCGCGACAGA
Organism: uncultured Gammaproteobacteria bacterium; assembly: GCA_964435085.1. Lineage (GTDB taxonomy): Bacteria > Patescibacteriota > Patescibacteriia > Patescibacteriales > Patescibacteriaceae > UBA917. The sequence goes on from CAYSXQ010000013.1 coordinate 1,640, forward strand.
TTAAGCGCTGGAAGGCAATTGCTAGACACGCTGGCGCTATTCGTAAAAATTGTCCTAAGGGACTTTTGTATTGTCGGCCGAAGCAGCGACAGGCACTGCTACACTGGGCTTATGATAGTCGCAAAATTTAATTAGCCTTGAGCTATTTGTTTGCGGCGGCGTTTGCGAAAATAGAATAGGATGGTTAGTCCGAGTAGGGCGGTGAGTGTGCCGAGGGTATAGAGGTTTTGGACGATGCTAAGGAGCTCTTCCCATTCGGCACCAAAGAAATAGCCGAGACTAGCAAAGCTTACGACGTAGATGGCTTCACCCGAGATGATGCAGAGAAGGAAATGCTTGAGAGGCACCTTGTAGAGACCGGAAAGTAGATTGACAGTGGTGCCGAGAGCGGGGACGAGCCAGCGACTAAAAAAGACAGTAGCTAGATCGTGAGCTAGAAAGCGTCGTTCGATAAAGGCAAATTGTTTGGAAGCTAAGATTTTTTTGAGACCAATGCTCATTAAGAAATCTCTGCCAAAACGAAAGGATAAAAAATAGCTCAGACTATCGCCAAGAAGATTGCCAAGCAGGGCGGCGAGGATAACGAAATTAAAATCTAGATAGCCTTGTGAAGCAAAGGCGCCAGCTGCCATCAAGACGGCAGCAGCAGGTAAGGGTAAAATTACGGAAGCCGAAAAAGCAATCGTAAAGAGGATGAGGTATTTGTAGAGAAGTAAGTAAGAGAGAAAAAGTGCTAGCATACTATTGTTGCTGAGTGGCAAGGTAGTTGCTAATTAATTGTTTGACTTGAGTAATGGCGGTGGCGCGTTTGATTTTGTGACTGCTGGCGTAGCGAGCGATGGAGAGACGTGGATAGCGAGAGTTGGTAATGTTTAGTTGCTGTTGCAGGTAGCTGTCAGGTAGTTTGAAAACAGTGTTGAGGTATTCAAAGGTCATCCAGTAATCGATATAACTAAGATCAAGAGCGGCACTGGCTACTTGGCGTTTGTGTAAAATGCCGTCACGACTAACGCTGTGAATGTTTTTGATGAGTAATAAAAAAGTAATAACTAGAGCGACGCTGAGGGCGAGCATGAGTCTTTTTAAAAATAGTTTGCTTGCTTCTGAGCGGAGGTGTTTTTTGAGCATAATAGTGAGAGTTAAGTGATGAGTTTATTATAGTGGTTTGCTAGATTTTTGAATAGCTATGAGGTCTTAGGATTTTGCTATTTCGTCATTACTTGTTATAATTTGGCATATGAATTATCGTAAACACGAATCAAAGCGACGACTTTTACATTTATTAACCATGCCATTTATCTGGCTGCCATTGCTGTTTGCCTTGGCTTTAGATTTGGTCTTGGAGATCTATCAAGCAGTAGCCTTTCCGATTTATGGCATCCCAAAAGTGCGACGGGCTGATTATATTTTGGTGCGTGATCGTAATAAGTTGGCCTATCTGAATAATCGTGAGAAGCTGGGTTGTATGTATTGCGGCTATATGAATGGTCTCTTTTTATATTTAAAAGAGATGGCTGGTCGAACAGAGAAATATTGGTGTGGGATTATGCATGAGAACAAGCCGGGCTTTAAGGTGCAGGCCGATCAGGTGCGTGATAAATTTGCAGCTTTTGGTGATAAAAAAGATTTTCAAAAAAAGTATGGAGCTAAGAAGGGTTAAGATAAAACTATGTTAAAAAAAATTGATGAATGGTTGAATAGTGTCATGATGTACAAGCTGGTACTTTATGGCTTAATGATAGTTGCGCTCGCTGCTGTTTTGTTTGGCTTTACAGGCTGGATAGCTTATAGCGGTTGGAGTCTTTTGTTGTCATTAGTGATTGCTCTAAATTTAAGCTATGCGTTGAATCTGCTGTGTGCAAGATTGTGGCGAGCGCAGATCAATGCTGAATCGGCGGCGATTACTGGACTGATTGTGTTTTTGATTATGGGTCCAGTGACTAGCTCTCTCGAAGCTGTTTATTTGGCAGCGACTGTCTTGGTGGCTATTTTGTCTAAGTACTTACTAGCCTATCGTCATAAGCATATCTTTAATCCGGCAGCGATTGCAGCAGTTGTGATTGGCTCAATGACTGGCTATGCGGCTTTGTGGTGGCTCGCCACTTGGAAGCTTTTGCCACTGGTTTTGCCGCTTTCTTTGCTAGTGGTGAGAAAGACTAGACGTGAGGCTTTGTTCGTAGCGACAATGCTAACTGGATTATTTACAGCTTTGCTCTACACCATGATGAGAGGTGTGAGTACGGTTGAAGCACTGAGACAATTTTTCTTGGCCGGACCGATGATATTTTTTGTGGGTGTGATGGTGACTGAACCATTGTGTATGCCAGCGCGACGTAAGTATCAGATTGTGTATGGTATGATAATTGGCTTTTTGGCTAATTGGCCTTTTCATTTGGGTGTCTTGTATTCTAGTCCGGAGCTGGCTTTGGTGCTTGCTAATATCTGGTCCTTTGCGGTGGGGCAGAAGCGACGATTATATTTATTATTGAAGGAGAAGACTTTGATCGCGACTAATACTTATGAGTTTGTCTTTGGAGTGGATCATAAATTGCAGTGGCTGGCTGGTCAGTATTTGGAAATTACTTTGCCTCATGAGAGAGCTGATCGACGCGGAGTCAGGCGTTACTTTACGATTTCTTCGGCGCCAAGTGAAGGCGTGGTTAAATTGGGTGTCAAAGTTGGTGAGCCGGCTAGTAGCTTTAAGCAAAAATTACTGTCATTAAAAATTGGTGACAAAATTACGGCAGGACAGATTGCTGGTGATTTTGTGTTGCCGACTGATAAAAACTGGCCTTTGATTTTTATTGCTGGTGGTATTGGTATTACGCCTTTTTGTAGTATGATCAGGCAATTGATGGATAGTGGTGATGAACGAGAGATTAAATTGTTTTATGCTGGTCGTAGTCGCGCTGACCTAGCCTATCAAGAGTTGTTGACTGAGGCTTGTGCTAAATTAAAATTGAAAGTATTTTATGTGGTGAATAATTTAGCTGCTGGTGAGACGAGTGATGGTCAAGTGATTGATGGGGAGTTGATTAGTCGTTTGGCGCCAGACTACCTGAAGAGTGAAGTGTATATTTCTGGGCCAAGCGCGATGGTTAGCAATTTTAAGCAGATGTTGAAAAAAATGGGTGTGACCGAGAAGCGAATCAAGACTGATTATTTCCCGGGCTTTAGTTGATATGGCAGAATTTAAATTTAATTATCAGGCAATGGGTTGCGAGTGGCAGGTGAGTATTTGGGATGATTTGCCACGAGCTGATTTAGAAAAATTGCAAGCAGAGATAGTAGCTTTGACTAGTGAATTTGATGCAACTTATTCACGCTTTAAGCGGAGCTCTTTGATTTGGCAACTAGCTTATCAGACTGGGGTCTTTGCTGTGCCGGAGGATTTGGTAGCGATGCTGAAATATTATTTTCAACTTTATGATTTGTCGGATCAGAAATTTAGTCCGCTGATTGGAGAGACGATTAGTGATATGGGCTATGACGATAATTATTCATTAGTGCCTAAGGCTAAGATTGCTGTGACGCCACCGCTAGTTACTAGTTTGCGAATTATTGATGGGACTCATATTGAATTATTGGCGCCGGTGCTCTTGGATTTGGGTGGTGTGGGTAAGGGTTACTGGGTGGATAAGTTAGCGGCTTATTTGCGAAGAGCTAAGGTGAAAAAGTTTTTGGTTAATGGTAGTGGTGACATGGTTTATGAAAGTGAGTCGGAGTCAATGACGATTGGGCTAGAGGATCCGCGTGATGCGAGTCAGGTGATTGGTACAGTTGTGCTTAAGCCAGGTAAGGCGCTTGCTAGCTCGGGGAGTAATCGACGACGTTGGGATAAGTATCATCATATCATTGATCCGACTACTCAGAGTTCGCCGGATTTCATTGTGGCAACTTGGGTGATTGCTGACAGTGCTACAGTAGCTGACGCTCTAGCAAGTTGTCTTTTCTTTGTGCCGCCAACTAGTTTTGAAACGAGATTTGAATTCGGCTACTGTGTGATGAATAATGAGAGGAAAGTGAGAAGGAGTGAAGGGTTTGAGGGAGAGCTATTCAATTAACAATTTTCAATTAGCAATTATCAATTAAATTGTTGTTATTATCACTATTGCTAACTCAAAACCAAGATTGCCACGCTCCACTAGTGTTACGCTCGCAATGACAAGTGTTTATAATTTTAAATTAACTTTTTAAATAACAAAAAACCACTGGTACATTAACAGTGGTTTTTAATTTGAGAAAGTTAAGCTTAGCTAGCCATGGCTTGGACCTTGATCTTCTCAAGAGCGTCCATGAAGCCTTTAGGAGTTAGAGAGGAGCCGCTGACGATGCCGAGAGAGACTTGGTCGATGGATTTGCCAACGACTTCAGTGCTGAGGCCTGCAGCGAAGATGCCTTGCCATTTCTTGCTGGCTGGGTTGGTGGCCATGGTTTCGCTTTTGGCGTCGGTAATGATGCCAGCTTGGTTGATAGTCAAAGTGACGCCGAGTTCTTCGGCTCCAGCTGGGGACTGGTAGGTGCCGGTAGCACCGTAGCTGCCAGCTTTGTAGCTCTGGCTGACGACTGGAGCTGGAGTTTCTGGAGTGCTTGGAGTTGGAGTTGGAATGTTTTGTTCGCCGCTGGTGTCGCTAGGGGTTTGTTCGCTAGGAGCAGTGGCAACTGGCTTGTTGCTCATCCAGATGGCGGCACCGGCAAGGACTAAGACGGCGATGGCTGGGGTAATGAACTTCATGGCGGCATTTTTGTCCATGCCTGAGTTGGTTTGATTATCCATAGAGAGTAGCTTAGTGAATAAGAGTATCGCAAAAATAGCGATTTTTTAACATTCTATCATGGGTCATGGGGCTTGGCAAGCTGTTGGTTATTTGTTTAATCTTAGCTAAGTGGCTTCTGAAAGCCTTGTTTTTAAGCTATTTTTTAGTTTAATTTTAGCTAAATTATCAGTTATTCCTTGACATTTATGTCAAAATGTTGTATATATAGTAGTAACTAAATATTGGTCTTTTACAATTTATAAAGGGGGAAAGATGAAAAATGCAGCTATTATTGCTTGTTTGATCTACTTGTTGGCGTTTGATGTTTTGTCAGCGCAAACACGTCTCGCGATTAAGTCTTGGACGCCAGTGGCAGCTAAGACAGCTATGACTTTTCCAATTTTGGCCATTAATAAGAAGTCTAACTGGACTTTGACTATTAGATCGAAAGAGGAAAAAAATATTGTTACTTTTTATGATACGGTAAGAGTGACGAACGCTGATGGTTCGGTGACCTCGATTAAGAAAACCATTAAATATGATATTAATGGTGCTACTCTGTCCTTGCGAAATGTTTTGCGACAAATGGGTCTAGCTAAATTGCCAGCCATTGATGAAGGTTTGGTGTCAATTCAGTCAGCGCTTGATAGTAATAATCAAACGACACATTGGTTGTTGATTGAGAATGCCAGAGCTTTGCTCTGGATTGGTCCGATAGTAAAGAAGGGTAAATATATTAGAGCTGAATTGGCTTTAAGATTTTTACCTGAGCCGCTTAAGTTGGATCAGGCGATGGTGCAGAATATGGATGGTTCAGTGATGTTTCAGAGAGGGCAAGAATTAAAAATATTGTCTGGCTCTGGTCGTGAATCTGATCTCGAGACTGATGGCATGGTGACAATTATGAATCGTCAGATGATGCCGATGGTTAGCGGAGATACTAGTTGGTTAGTTTGGACTGATAAGGGTCCGAAACGTTTCGGACGACATGTGTCTGATCTAATCAAGCATGATGAGGTGGCTGGCAAAATGTATTTTGATGGCAGTGCTGTCAGAGTGCTGTGGCCAAACGGAGATTTTGTGTCTCATGATTTGGGTGTTGGTAAACATCAATTAGACTTGCGTGATAAAAAAATTGGCAAGGCTAGCATCCGTGAGGTTATGGATTTCGGTGTTAGTAAGGCGGTGATTTGGTATGATTCCAATAACAGAATCATTACTCCGCCGGCTGATAGTGTCTATCAATTTAAATTGACTGATTCATGGCTCTATAGCGCAAAGCGTGAGCAGGTCTTGGGTTTAGTAGACCCTGCTGGAAGTTTTCAGGCTTTGCCGATTGCTGGTTATGGACAACTGGTTGATGCGCGCATGACTGATTTGGCGACGATAGCCGAAGAAGATCCTGATTCATTAGTGGAGGTAGATATTGAAGAGTCTGAGGATTTAGCAGTGGTTGAATATGAAACTGATGGCAAAATTGATTCAGCTTATGTTTGGCCTAAGCATCGCAAGCTTACTCCGTATTGGGGTAAGCCTATCTATGCTCGTGATTCATTATATTTATTTCAGTCAATTACTGGTCCTGTAGAAATTTTGCGACCAGATAATGACTTTTCTAGATTGATGACCAGATATCAAGTGATTAAGGGGCGTTTAGCTGATACTAATATCTATGATTTTAAGCCGACTAAAATTGGCAAATCAGATGTTGTGAAGCTAGGCTTTCGACGTGATTTGCCAGCAATGGAAAATCCAGTTGGCTTTGATTGGCTCTGGACTGGTTCTGGTAAAATTACTTATGACTTAGGTGCTTTTGTCGGTTATGCCAAGATGATTGGTCATAAAGACAGCAGTATTTATGTCTTTATTAGCTCTGGTAGATTAACTTTGTTGTTTACTGAGCGCTGGTCTGTTAAGTCCTTTCATTTAGCGGATTTGCCAGAATACATTAATAAGTCTGAACTTGTGGTTACGGTGTGGAATAGCTTTATGGACAGTCAAGGTGAAGTAGAAAAAGATGTCTCAGGAGCTAGGGAAACTGTTTACGCAAGAATTGTAGTAGACAAAAAGAAAGCTGATGGTACTTGGTTGTATGATCAGCTAAAGGTCTTGCCTATCGCAAGTCATTAAGAACAAAAGGGGCTTTGAAGCAAAGCTCCTTTTTTATTTGCCTAAAATACAGCTAGTGATATAATGGCGCTATGAATAAATTAACAGCTGAAGAAAAAAGAGTAATTATCGATAAGGGGACAGAAGCTCCTTTTAGTGGTGAGTATGTCAATAATAAGGCGACGGGGGTTTATGTCTGCAGGCAGTGTGAGGCACCGCTTTATGACTCTGGTTCTAAATTTGAGTCTTCTTGTGGTTGGCCGAGTTTTGATGATGAAGTTGCTGGCGCGGTCAAGCAGACTCTGGACGCTGATGGTCGGCGCACAGAAATAATTTGTGCTCGCTGTGGTGCTCACTTGGGTCATGTCTTTGTCGGTGAGGGCTATACTCCAAAAAATATTCGGCACTGTGTTAATTCAATTTCGATGAAATTTATTGCTGGTAAATAATATGTTGAAAAAAATAGTTTTAGCGGGTGGTTGTTTTTGGGGTCTTGAGGATTTGATTCGTCGTGAAGCAGGCGTTACTAATACCGAGGTTGGTTATACTGGCGGTAAAGTTGCTAGTCCGACTTACGATCATCACGCAGGTCACGCTGAAGCTGTTGAAATCCAATATGATGACACTAAGACTTCTTATAAAAAATTATTAGATTTCTTCTTCCGCGCTCATAATCCGACGACGCTCAATCAGCAGGGTAATGATATTGGCAGCTCCTATCGCTCAGCCATCTTTTTTGCTAGTCCAGAAGAAAGAGAGGAAGCAGAAAAATTTATTGAACTGGTTAATAAATCTGGTCGCTGGCCTGATCCGGTTGTTACCACACTTGAGCCATTAACTAAATTCTGGCCAGCTGAAGCTTATCATCAAGATTATTTGCGTAAGAATATTGGTGGCTATACTTGTCATTTTGTGAGGTTTGGATCTTATCTTTAATTTAAAATTTCAAATTTAAATTAGTCATTGTACGGCAATGTCCATCTCCATCAACGATCCATTGAAATCAACTTACATCTTTATCGTCATCTTTGCGTTGGCGCTTTTTTGGTCTGTGCGCAAGAGCGGGGATGATAAATTTTTCTCTAGCTCAGTGACTCAGGAGCTTAAGGGGTTTGCTATACTGGCTGTTGTCTTTTCACATGTTGGTTATTTCTTGGTAGCTGATCATAGATTTTTGTTTCCGCTGTCAATCATGGCTGGGGTGGGTGTAAATTTGTTTTTGTTTTTGTCAGGTTATGGTTTGTCGGTTAGTGCTCTGGCGAAGCCGAGGTCGATTGCTAAGTTTTATGTAGATAGGCTGAGTAAATTATATGTGCCGATGTGGATTTGTTTGGTGCTGTTTTTGATCTTAGATTTTTGCCTCTTAGGTCTTCGCTATGAATGGTCCTTGATCGCGAGATCAGCTCTTGGCTATTTTGATCACGCGGATATTTATCGGGATATTAATTCACCGCTGTGGTATTTGTCTTTGATGATTGGTTATTATCTGATCTTTCCTTTGTTATGGATTAGAAAAGCGCCATGGTTGTCGGCGCTAATAATTTATATACTGAGTTATTATGTGCTGTCTAGCGAGCCGGAGATTTTAAAAAACGTTCAGGGCTTGTGGCAGTCACACCTCTTGGCCTTTCCTGTCGGCATGGTCCTAGCTGCTGTGGTCGCTAAGACTAGGATTATAGAAAGTGTGGTAGCTAGAGTGAAGAGTTGGCATTGGTCTTGTTATGGTGCGGTGATAATGATTGTGAGTGCTGCTACGGCCTACACGGCTTATTATTCGGGAGTCGGTAAGGGCTTGCTGATTGAGGAGCGAATGAGCTTGGTGACTATGGCTTTGGTGCTGCTGTTATTTTTGATTAAAAAAGTAGGGTTTAGATTGTTTAGTATTTTTGGCCTCTTGTCCTATGAGATCTACTTGCTGCACTGGCCGCTGATGTATCGTTATGATCTGTTATTTAAATATTTTCCGGCTTGGCTCGCTATGATTATCTATTTGGGTTTGTTTGTGGTTTTGGCTAAGTGCTTGCAGCGACTAATTATCTTTTTGAGTCAAAAGAGACTTGGTGGGCCTAGTAATTGACAAAAATATTAAGCTGTGTTATTAATAGGTCTCCGTACATTATATAATTTGTTTTACATTACAAGAAAGGTGGTCTTTGTGGAGACTAATCAGACAGTTGCTACTTCTGGCGAAGTGGCTAATTTACAGCCTAATATTGCCGAGGCAGGTGATAAAAAGGAAGATACTCGCTATAGGCCTGTATATGACCCTTTATGGTAATTGCTTGTCAAATGTTGTTCTTAGGGCTTGGTTATATACCAAGCCCTTTTTAATTTGTGTTTATTGAAAGTTGTGTAAAAATTTAGTATTAAAAAAGACCGCACTATTAGTGTGGTCTTTGTTTTATAGCTTAATTTTGCTGATGTTTATTCTTTAAACTTGTTTCAAGTTTATTTTACCAAGTAAAGCATCGAGGTCCCTTTGAGCTTCTTTCTTGATTTTGTTAACTTTAGTGAGTCGCTCAGAAGTCTTTTTTTCTTTGGCGTTTAGCTGTTTGATGTTTGCTATTATGTAGTATTTTAAATTTACTGGATCAAGAAAGATGTCTTTAGATTCTTTGAGTTTTTGTAATGACTCATAAGACTCTTGTGATAAATATTTTTTTGTCGTTTTTTCGTAGCCTTGGGCTAACAAAATGCTGGCACGATCTGGAGGGGCAGTATTGATTGCATTGAGGATGGTTGAGAGTTCATTGATATATTCAAGGGTGTGATCTCTGAGATTCTCTAGAAGTTTGGCTGTTTTGCCGCTCTCTTCTATCAGTTGTAGAAGTTCTAGTGGCTTTTCCTCTCTTAAATAATTGAGATAGTTTGTCTTGTTGAGAAATTTCCAAGCTGCTTTGCTTAAGTAGATTAATTTAATTAGAGAGGCAATGGTAGCTATGCTGACCAGGCTTGATAAAATTAATTTGTAGTAGAAATCTGCTTTTGTAGAAGTGAGTATGCGGAACCAGAATAATAATTCGCTTAGTAGGGCTAGGCCAAGGATGCGCCAGCCATAAGTGTTGATATTTATTTTGTCTAGAAAGACTGCGAGTCGTGAGTATTTATTCATGATTAATGCCTTGTAAATTTGATGAATTGTTAAAGAATTTTCTATATTAATAGCATTTTTATGGCTATCTGTCAATATTAATGAGGAAAAATAAAAGAAGCTGTCTTTATGACAACTTCTTTTGATTGGTGCCTCGGGGGAGAATCGAACTCCCACTCCGTTACCAGAACACGATTTTGAGTCGTGCGCGTCTACCAGTTCCGCCACCAAGGCTTGATTCAATTAACAATTAGTAATTAACAATTATCAATTGGGATATTTTAAATAGCATAAACAATATAGGTTAATTTGTCAAAATTGTCAAAGAGGGGCGGATGCTTTATAATGAATTAACTATTATAAAATATGGCAAAAGTAATTGCAGTGGTTAATCAAAAGGGTGGGGTCGGTAAGACGACTACTTCGGTCAATTTGGCCGCTTATTTGGCGCACCTGGGACGGGAAGTATTATTGGTTGATTTGGATCCGCAGGCTAATGCGACTTCGGGAGCTGGTATTGAGCATGCTAAATTGCCGCATGGTATCTATGAGGCCTTACTAGGTGAAAAAAGCATTTTAGAGATTATTAAAAGGACTAAAGAGCCGAGGTTTAGAGTGGCGCCGGCGACTGAGGCTCTGGCTGGAGCTGGTGTGGAATTAGTGGCAATGGCTGATCGTGAGTATCGACTCCATGATATCTTGGAAGAGGCGAAGGGTGAGTATGATTATATTATCGTCGATAGTCCACCTTCTTTGGGCTTACTGACTATCAATAGCTTGGTGGCGGCGGATGAGATTTTGATTCCAGTGCAGAGTGAATACTATGCCTTGGAAGGACTTGGTCAATTGATTAATTCGATTGGTTTGGTGCAGGCTAATCTTAAACCGAATCTGACCATTCTTGGTGCGGTCATTACGATGTACGACAAGCGAAATAGTCTGTCGACTCAAGTCATGAACGAACTTTATAAATATTTCCCTAACCGCATCTTTCGTAGTATAATACCACGTAGTGTGAGGCTCGCTGAAGCGCCTAGCTATGGTCGTTCGATTTTGCATTATGATCCGAGATCTAGGGGTGGGAAGGCTTATGAGAAGCTGGCGCGAGAGATTTTGGCTTTGGAGGAGGTGGTTGAGGAGGCGGTGAAATAAATTTAAATCATAGATTTATGTTTTTGCAGGATAACTTATATTTTTTATTATTCGTAAGCGCAATCTTTTTTACTAATTTTTCTTTTTTTAATTTAGTTTTGAAGCTATTTAAGATAAATAAAATTAATAAAAAAATCAGCTTGTTGATATTTTCTTTGCAACTGTTTGCTATTTTGATTCCTGGTATTTTATTTGCTGTCATTTTGGATGACTTTGTTTCGTGTCTTCTTAGTTTTATTGTTATTTTAATCTTGGGTGTATTTATTTTTCATAAATTAATGAGTAAATATTATAAAACTAGCTTAAAAAAGAACATTTTAATCTACGTTTTTCTCTCGTTAATGACTCTTGTCTACTGGATATTATTCACTCATAACTTGGGGCAGACAATCAGGTAAAGCTATTTATAAAAATATGGAGAATTATTCTCAGCAAAAAAATCAAAGTGTTTATTCGGTTGGCTCTGTTGTGCTAGGGTCATTTTTTGGCGGTCCTGTGGCTACCTTGTGGATGATGTATACAAATTCCAGAGCTTCTAATAAAAAAATTCCGGCTATAAAAGTTGTGCTAACTGCTGTTTTGTATTATTTTTTTCTTGTGGCATATAGTTTTTTTTATTTATATGACTACCTTTCCGATAGGAGTTGTCCTTCATCCTCTTATTGTCCGGCTGTTATGCCAAGCAGTAGCCCAATTATACCTTTTTATATTTTATTATCCTTAGCTCTCTATTCTGCAATAGTTTGGTTTTCTCTGGACCGGATTGCTATTGGTAGGTTTTTAAAAAATAGTGCTAAGAAGAGGAGTTATTGGGATGTGTTAATTATAGTTTTGGTGTCACTATTTGTAATGGTTTTTTCTGTGTCCGCTGCAATGTTCTGGAGAGATGGTAGTTTGTAAAATTAAATTTTTAAAGTATGGCTGGATTAGGTAGAGGATTGGGGTCTTTGATCCCAGCAAAAACTAATAATGAAGGGGTGTCTGGGGCTAGTCATAGTGCTGGTGTTATTGATCGTGGTGATCGTGAGCAGGTGACTAAGGTTGATCCTGCTGAAATTGTGCCTAATCCGAAGCAGCCGAGGCAGAATTTTACGGAGTCGGCTTTGGAGGAATTGGTGGAGTCGATTCGGGAGCATGGGATTATTCAGCCTTTGATTGTGACTCGTACGGCTAGTGGTTATGAACTCATTGCTGGTGAAAGACGTTTAAGATCAGCTAAAAAACTTGGTCTCTCAGAGGTGCCGGTGATTATTAGGCGGGCTGATGAGCAGAAGAAGTTGGAATGGGCGATTATTGAAAATATTCAGCGGTCGAACCTTAATGCTTTGGAATTGGCGCAGTCTTATAAGCAACTGGCTGATGAGTTTAATTTGACTCAGGAAGCTTTGGCTAAGAGGCTTGGTAAGCCTAGGTCTTCGGTAGCCAACATCCTTCGTATCATGAGCTTACCGGAAGAAATCCAGAAGGCAATTGGGGAAGGGGTGATTACTGAGGGGCATGCTAAGGTTTTGATGGGCCTAGACTCCGAGGTCAAGCAACAACAGTTATTTAAGAAGATTTTGGCTAATCAGATGTCGGTTAATGAGGCGATGCAGGAGACACGGAGGGCTGGAGGGACTAAGCAGGCTAAGGTGGTGGTGGGTCCTAATGATAAGGATAAGGAATTGGCTCTTGGGCGCTGGTTTAGTGCTAAGGTTAGTATTAAACGCTCTAGAAAAGGTGGGACGATTGTTGTTAATTTTGGAGATGATGAGGAGTTGGGGGAGATTTTGAGGAAAGTGGAGCCTTAACGGCAAAAGTTCCAAATCTCAAGTTCCAAGTTCCAAATAAATTACAAATACCAAATCCCAAAACATCAGTTATCTGGCGGAGTCTAGTATCTAGGAGTCTATTCGAATATTTTTATTTAAGAGCTGTCAACTCTTGATTCCAGGTCGTGGCCTGGAATGACAGGAATTTTGTAATTTGGAGCTTGAGATTTATTTGGAACTTGGAACTTGAGATTTGTGATTTATGTATTTCTGTGCATAACTTGTTAATTAGTCAAAATTATGGCCTAATTAACGGCCATTTAAAATCCTGAATATTATTTAATTTTAGCCAATAATATTAATGTCTTGACGAAAAGGCAATTATTGGTATGGAACTTGACTTTTTTTGGGGCAATTGTTATTATGTGAGCAGTTTAAAAATGATTAATAAGCCAGCGCATGCTTATCAATTCCTGTCAAAAACTTAACGACCGTTCTTGTGACGCGGCATTTAGCGTCTCGACCAAGAAGAATTGGCCGTTTTTTTGTATTTTCAGCACAATTTAATATGTTAATTAACCTAAGCTTTTTAGAGCTTGGGATTTTTATTTTTCTGTCCAATAATTAAAGCTAATTAGGTTTTGCCTCAATACCTAAGCTAGCTTCTTCTAGTTTATGACAAAATATCAAGCCTACGATCGACACCCAGACCGTAAATACTTTGTGCCTAGCGAAGCCTCCATGCCTTTGCCGGACTTGATCAAAGTGCAGAAAGATTCTTATGACTGGTTCTTGAAAGAGGGCTTGACTGAACTGTTTGATGAGTTTAGTCCGATTGGTGATTTCATTGGCCGTGATTTGCAGTTGACTTTTGGTGAATTCTACTTTGATGAACCTAAGTTCAGTGAGGTAGAAAGCAAGGCTAAGAACGTCACTTATGAAGCGTCTTTGCGTGTGAAGACTGCTCTGACTAACAAGAAAAATGAGGCAGTGGCTAGTCAGGAAATTTTCTTGGGTGATTTCCCATTGATGACAAAAAACGGTACTTTCATCATTAACGGTATCGAGAGAGTTGTGGTCTCACAGCTCATTCGTAGCGCTGGTGTAATCTTTAGTTCGGCTGTCATTAAGGGTCGTAAGTGCTATAGCGCTAAGATTATCCCTAACCGTGGTGCTTGGATTGAGCTCGAAATCGACATTAACAATGTCATCTGGGCTAGAATCGATCGTAAGCGTAAGGTAGCGGCTACCGCCCTACTTCGTGCTTTTGGTTACTCTAGCAACGAAGATATCCGCGCTCTATTTAACACAGTTGACGCCGAAGGCGAAGACAGCTTCATTGAGGCGACTTTGAAGAAAGATATTTCCACTAACGAAGAAGAAGGCTTGATCGACGTCTATAAGCGTATTCGTCCGGGTGACCTTGCTACTGCAGAAAATGCTCGCAGCTTGATTCACTCCATGTTCTTCCGTTTTGATCGTTATGACTTTGACCGTGTTGGTCGTTACAAATTGAACAAGCGCTTTGGTTTTGATATTCCTAATAACAAAGAAACTCGTATTTTGCGTAAGGAAGACTTGCTCGCTATCATCAGTGAATTGATCAGTCTTTCTATTAGTCAGGGTCCGGCTGACGATATCGACCACTTGGGTAATCGTCGCGTGCGTGCTATTGGTGAACTGCTTTACAACAAGACTCGTGTTGGTTTCTCCCGTATGGAGCGTATCATCCGTGATCGTATGAGTATCATGGAGATCGAAAGTCTTACTCCTAATAAATTAATCAATGCTCGTCCTTTGATCAGCGTAGTTAAGGAATTCTTCATGAGTTCCCAGCCCTCACAGTTCATGGACCAGACTAACCCGATTGCTGAACTCGAACACAAGCGTCGTCTCTCCGCTCTTGGTCCCGGTGGTCTTACTCGTGAACGCGCTGGCTTTGAAGTCCGCGACGTGCACACTACCCACTATTGCCGTATTTGTCCGATTGCTACTCCGGAAGGTCCAAACATTGGTCTCGTCGGTCACTTTGCGTCTTTCTCACGTCTCAACAAGTATGGTTTCATCGAAGCACCTTACCGCAGAGTCTTGCATGATATTCCTAACCACCCTGACGTCACTCTCGGTAAAATTACTCGTGAAGATGTTTATGAACTCGACAAGAATGGCGAACGTAAGACTGTTATTGCTAAGGCTGGTGTGACGATTGATGCGAAGCTCGCTAAGACTTTGCACGAAAAGGCTGGTGAAATCTTGATCCCTATCAAGCCAGTGGTAACTGAAGAGATTGTTTATCTCGACGCTATCGAAGAAGAAAAATACATTTCTACTCATTTCAACACTCCGATTGATGAAAATGGTTACTTCTTGGTGGAGAAGACTGAAGTTAGAAAGTTTGGTGAGCCAACTGTGGAAAGCGTAGCGAAGGTTGACTTGATGGGTGTTAGTGCTAACCAGATTATCTCAGTAGCTACTTCCCTGATCCCATTCCTCGAACACGACGACGGTATCCGTGCTTTGATGGGTACGAACATGCAAAGACAGGCAGTGCCGGTTATTGCCTGTAAGGCTCCGATTGTCGGAACTGGTATTGAAATGCGTGCTGCTTATGACTCTGGTCATTTGATTATCTCTGATGCTGATGGTACTGCGACTAAGGTTGACGGTGGTCATATCACTGTTCGCTCCGAAGGCGGCAAGGATTACGAATATGATCTAACTAAGTACTCTCGCTCCAACGCTTCGACTTGTATTAACCAACGTCCAATCATTAACAAGGGCGACAAGATTAAGGCTGGTCAGGTTTTGACTGACGGTGCCGCTATTGATAATGGTGAACTAGCTCTTGGTAACAACGTGCTGGTTGCCTTTATGACTTGGGAAGGCTTTAACTATGAAGACGCGATCATTATCAGTGAACGCATGGTTAAGGAAGACTTCTATACTTCGATCCATATTGAAAATTACACCATTGACGTCCGTGATACGAAGCTTGGTCCAGAACTTGTGACCAATGATATTCCTAACGTCAGTGAAGAAAAACTGAAGAACTTAGATGAACGAGGTATTATTCGCATCGGTGCTGAAGTTGGCTCCGGTGATATCTTGGTGGGTAAGATTACTCCTAAGGGTGAAACTGAACTCTCAGCTGAAGAGAAATTGCTCCGTGCTATCTTTGGTGACAAGGCTAAAGACGTCCGTGACTCTTCTCTCTATCTCGAACATGGTGAAAACGGTAAGGTGGTGGATATTAAATTATTCTCTCGTGAACAGGGTGATAAGCTTGCTAACGGTGTCATTCACTCGGTGCAGGTGACTATCGCTTGTCTACGTAAGATCCGCGCTGGTGATAAGATGGCTGGTCGCCACGGTAACAAGGGTGTTATTTCTAAGATCGTGCCGATTGAAGACATGCCATACCTGGCTGACGGTACACCAATCGATATCATTCTCTCTCCTCTGGGTGTCGTCTCCCGTATGAACTTGGGTCAGCTCCTAGAAACTCACGTTGGTTTTGCTGCAAAGAAATTAAATATTCGCGTCGCTACTCCAGCCTTAAACGGTATCACTGAAGCTGATGTGAAGAAGCTTTTGGTGGAAGCTGGTGTACCAACTGATGGTAAGTCCACTCTCTACAACGGTAAGGTCGGTGAGGCTTTTGATAACAATGTGACTGTTGGTTACAAGTATATGCTTAAGCTGAACCACATGGTGGAAGACAAGATCCACCAGCGCTCGATTGGACCATACTCGCTCATTACTCAGCAACCTCTGGGTGGTAAAGCGCAATTCGGTGGTCAGCGTTTCGGTGAAATGGAAGTCTGGGCTTTGGAAGGTTATGGTGCTGCTCACAACTTGCAGGAAATTTTGACGATTAAATCTGATGACGTCTCGGGCCGTTCAAAGGCTTACGAGTCGATTATCAAAGGTAAGACTATTGAGAAATTAAACGTGCCAGAATCGTTTAACGTCTTGGTCCGCGAACTGAAAGGTTTGGGTCTTGATGTTGAGCTCTTGGATAAGAATGACAAGGCAGTTAATTTTGAGAAAAACGAGGAGCTGGTCGAGCCCCGTTATAGGTTTGAAGCAACTAATAAAGAATTAGAATAATCATTAATTATCATCTAAAACTCTAAGAAAAATATGCTTAACCCTATAAAAACCAGCGACTTCTCAGCTATCAAACTCAAGGTTGCTTCACCAGAAGTAATTACTGAGTGGTCCTTTGGCGAAGTTATTCGTCCGGAGACTATTAACTACCGTACACAGAAGCCAGAAAAGAACGGTCTCTTTTGTGAAAAGATTTTTGGTCCAGTCAAGGACTACGAATGTCATTGTGGTAAGTACAAAAAGATTCGTCACAAAGGCATCAAGTGTGAAAAGTGTGGTGTCGAAGTGACTCGCTCCATTGTGCGTCGTGAACGCATGGGCCACATTAAACTCGAAACTCCAGTGACTCACATCTGGTTCTTGCGTGGTCTTTCCAGCAAGCTTAGCTTGGCTTTGGGTCTCTCGGTACAGGCTCTCGAAAAGATCGTGTATTTTGCTAGCTTCATCATTGTTGATGTTAATGAAGATTTGAAAGAGGCGACTATTGAGCAGATTAAGGAAGAATACAAGGCAAAGAAGAAGCAAATTGATAATGATTTTGCGATGAAGATTAAGGCTGCTCGCGGTAAGAAAGTGGGGATCTTGAAGTCTGGTAAGAGTGAATTTGAAGCTAATGACGTCATCGATCAGGAAGTACTCGCTCTCGAAGAAGCAAAGAACGAAAAGTCGATTAGTCTCGAAGAAGCTTTTGCTAAGTCACAAAAGGACTTGAAGAGCTTGAAGGTTCTCAACATCATTACTGAAAATGAATATCAGAATTTGAGCTTGCGCTATGGCCATATCTTTACGGCTGGTATTGGTGCTGAAGCTATCCATCTCTTGCTCACTAAGCTTGATATGGCTGAAGAAATCAAGAAGCTGGAAGATGAGCTACTAGAATCTGTTGAATCTAAGAAAGATAAAATTAAGAAGCGTCTCAAGTTCTTTAAGAACATGTACGCTAATAATATTCGTCCTGATTGGATGGTCATGACAGCTATCCCAGTTATTCCACCTGACTTGCGTCCGATGGTGGCGCTTGATGGTGGTCGTTTTGCTACCTCTGATTTGAACGATCTTTATCGTCGTATCATTAACCGTAACAATCGTTTGCGTCAGCTCATCGAACTTGGTGCCCCAGAAGTTATCAGCCGCAACGAAAAGCGTATGTTGCAGGAAGCGGTGGACGCCTTGATTGATAACTCGATCCGTCACGGTAAGACTGTAGTAGCCTCAACTGGTCAGAAGCGTAACTTGAAGTCCTTGGCTGATTCGCTCAAGGGTAAACAGGGTCGTTTCCGTCAGAACTTGCTCGGTAAGCGTACTGACTACTCTGGTCGTAGCGTTATTACCGTTAACCCAAAACTCAAACTCTACCAATGTGGTATTCCAAAGAAGATGGCTCTTGAACTCTTCAAGCCATTTATTATTTCTAAGCTGATTGCGGCTGAAGCTGTGCACAATGTGCGTAGCGCTTCTCGCTATATTGAAGCTGGTCATGATCAGGTCTGGGATATTCTTGAAGACATCGTGAAGGACGCTGTGGTTCTTTTGAACCGCGCTCCAACCTTGCACAGATTGGGTATCCAGGCCTTTAAGCCAATGCTCATCGAAGGTCTCGCTCTACAAATCCATCCTTTGGTTTGTACCGCCTTTAACGCAGACTTCGACGGTGACCAGATGGCTGTGCACGTCCCATTGACTCGTGAGGCTCGTGAAGAAGCTGAGACTTTGATGCTGGCTAGCCACAACTTACTCAAGCCCGCAACTGGTGAACCGGTTGTAGCTCCTAGTCAAGATATCGTCTGGGGTGTGTTCTATATCACCAGCGAAGAAAATACTCCTGAGACGGAGATTAAATATTTCTCTAGCGGTCAGGAAGCTAAATATGCCTACTCACTGGGCAAGATCACTTTGCGTCAGAAGATCAAAGTGGTGCTCTCTGAATTTAATTTGCCAGGTCTAACTGAAACTACTGTCGGTAAAATTATTCTTAATGACGTGCTTCCAGAGAAATTGCGCTTCATTAACACTGTGATGGCTAAGGATGACGTCAAGAACTTGATTAAGGATTGTCTGACTCATTATGGTGAAGACAAGACTGTCGAATTTTTGGACAATTTGAAAGATGCAGCCTTCGGCTTCATTACTCGCTCTGGTCTCTCTTGGGGTATGGATGACTTGCCTAAGTTTGAGCTCGTCGCAGAAAAGATTGCTGCGACCGAAAAGATGGCTGATGAAGTGAAAGATAGTTATGAAGAAGGTTTGCTGACTGAAAGTGAAAGATATTCAAAGGTAATTGAACTCTGGACTAAGACTAAGGAAGAGGTGACTCAGGTTTGTATGGATCAGCTTGATCGCAGTGGTCCTGTGTACTCGATGATTAAGTCTGGTGCTCGTGGTTCTTGGGCGCAGCTCACTCAGATCTTGGGTATGAAAGGTCTCGTAACCTCACCGTCCGGTGCCATTATCGAATTGCCAGTCAAAGGTAACTTCAAAAATGGTTTCGACGTCTTGGAATACTTCATCGCGACCCACGGTGTACGTAAGGGTCTCTCTGATACCGCTTTGCGTACGGCAAACGCCGGTTATTTGACTCGTCGTCTTGTTGACGTGTCTCAAGAAGTAGTGATTCATGAAGAAGACTGTGAAACTAACGAAGGCGTGGTCTTTACCAAGCAAGAAAGTGAAATGATTGGTAAGAGCTTGATCTCTCGTATTTCTGGTCGTTACTTAGCCGCTGATCTAGTTAATACTAAAGGTAAGGTGCTGATTGGTGCTGGTGAATTTGTCAGCGAAATCTTGGTGGCACAATTTGCTAAGGAAGAAATTGCGGAAGCAAAAATTCGTTCCTTGCTCACTTGTGTTGCTCACAAAGGTGTTTGTGCTAAGTGCTATGGTTATGACTTGGCTTACAACCGTCCAGTGGCTAAGGGTACAGCTGTCGGTATTATCGCTGCTCAGTCGATCGGTGAACCTGGTACACAGCTGACTATGAGAACCTTCCACACTGGTGGTGTGGCCGGACAAGACGACATCACACAGGGTCTACCTCGTGTTGAAGAAATCTTTGAATCACGATCACCAAAGAAGCGCGCTTATGTGTCTGATGTGGCTGGTGTAGTCAGCATCGATCTTGGTAACAAGGAAGATTCTCGACCACTATCCTCTCGTGATAAGATTGTTCGTGTCGCTTACGAAGGTGAGGACTATGACAAATATCTCTTCACTGAAGTGATTAAGGAAGCGAAGAAGAAGCCAGAACTCTTGGTCGCCGCTGGTGACAAGGTGAAGGCTAATCAAGTGCTCTTCCAGCACGCTGGTAATGAAGTGAAGGCGAAGCGTTCTGGCACTGTCAGTATTGAAAAGAATTGTGTGAAGATTGGTGTCAAAGCTGATAAGTCTAAGGAGTATGTCATTCCTCGTGGCTTTACTATCTTGGTTAATGAAGGTCAGATGATTGAAGTTGGTCATCAGCTAACTGAAGGTAGCCTTGATTTGCGTCAGCTCTACGAACTGAAAGGTATTATCGAAACTCAGAAGTATATCGTCAAAGAAATTCAGTATGTTTACGCCAGTCAGGGTCAGCCTCTCAACGATAAGCATATTGAAATCATCGCTCGTCAGATGTTCTCTCGTGTCGAGATTGCAGCGAGCAACGAAACAGAATTGATGGAAGGTGAAGTTGTAGAGAAGTCTATCTTTGATCGAGTGAACCGTGAGGCAATTGAGGCTGGTAAAGAACCAGCAACTGGTAATCAATTGGTAATGGGTATGTCGAAAGTTTCTCTTTCCACTAACTCTTTCCTTTCAGCTGCTTCCTTCCAAGAAACTTCTCGCGTCCTCATCGAAGCTGCTATTACTGGTAAGATTGATCGCCTTGAGGGTCTTAAGGAAAACGTTATTATCGGTCGTCCGATTCCAGCTGGTACTGGCTTCATGCGCGACATGGACAAAGCTTTTGCAAATGAAGAGTCTGCAGCAGAAGCTTTGACACCAGAACTAGAAGTAGAAATTGTCTAAAATAATTTCTTAGAAATAAAAAAATAATCAGCACGGTGCTGATTATTTTTTTATTTGTTTTGTCAGTGCAAAAATACTTTTCGTGAAATCAAATTTATGATATAATGTAATTACATTAATCAGACGCGTTGCGTCTTAATAAAAAAATATGCCAACAAAGAAGAAGGCAGCTCCTAAGAAAGCTGTAAAGAGGGCAGCCCCTAAGAAGGCTGTGAAGCGAACTGTGAAGAAGGCTGTTAAGAAGACCGTAAAGAAAGCAGCTCCTAAAAAGGCTGTGAAGCGTGCGGCTCCTAAGCGCAAGGCTGCTAAGAAGACTGCTAAAAAGAAATAATTTATTTCTTAAATAAAAACTCTCGACACTGTTCGAGAGTTTTTATTTTTTGACGAAAAATTTTTTTGATATTTTTTATAACTGTTGATAAGTTGGTTGGTGAAAAAATAGAGAGTGAATTGTTTTTTTAAAATTTGGTCGTTTGCTTTGTTTTTAGTTTATGAATATACTAAAGAGGTAAAATAAATTTATGAATAAAAAGAAAATTATAATAGTGGGAGCTGGTCCTGGCGGTTTAACAGCGGCGATGATCTTGGCTAAACAGGGTCACGAAGTGGTGATTTATGAAAAACAAAATTATATTGGCGGTCGAACTTCGCCGCATAAGATCGGTGATTTTACTTTTGAGCTCGGTCCAACTTTTGTGATGTTACCAAAGATATTTGAAGAAGTTTTTGCTTTGGCTGGCAAGAAATTTTCTGACTATGTGCAGATGAAGCGCTTGGATATTTTGTATGGATTGCACTTTGATGATGGTCGCTACTTCCCGGTCTATTTTAATAAGAAGAAATTAAAGAAAGAGATAGCGAGGTTATTTCCTGGTGATGAGCTAGGCTATGATCGCTATATGGCTGAACAAAAAATTAAATTTGAGAAGATGTATCCTTGCTTGCAAGTACCTTATTCTAATTTGAAAAGCTATTTGTCGCCGAAGTTGCTCTCCGCGATTCCTTACATGCAATTGTTTAGTTCGCTTTATGATGTTTTGACTAAATACTTTAAGTATCACGAGATGAGAATTGCCATGACTTTTCAAGCTAAGTATTTAGGTATGTCACCTTGGACTTGTCCGGGTCCTTTTTCAATCTTGTCTTATATCGAACACGCCTTTGGTGTTTATCATCCGATTGGTGGTGTACATAAACTGACTGAAGCGATGGCGAAGGTGGCGCTAGAAAATGGTGCTCAAATCAAATTGCAGCAAGGTGTTGGTCAGCTGTTGGTTGAGGATGGTCGGGCAGCTGGTGTGAAATTGGAGAGCGGTAAGATTGTACGTGCTGATCAGGTGATTATGAACGCTGATTTTGGTACGGCCATGACCAAATTAGTGCCAGAGTCAGCTAGGCCTAGTTGGACTGATAAGAAGCTAACTAAGCGACCTTTTTCTTGTTCAACCTTTATGATTTATTTGGGGCTGAAGAAAAAATATAATTTTGATCATCATAATATATTTTTTGCAGCTGACTACAAAAAGAATATTGAGCAGATCTTCAAGAAAGGTACTTTGCCAGAGGATCCATCTTTTTATGTGCAAAACGCCTCGGTGACTGACGATAGTTTGGCGCCAGCTGGTAAGTCGACAATTTATGTCTTGGTGCCAGTGCCAAATTTAGAAGCGGGTATTGATTGGGATAAAGAAAAAATGCGTTATCGTGATTTGGTGCTGGATAAGATTGCGGCAAAGACGCCGATGAAAGATATTCGAGAGCAGATTGAGGTGGAGGAGATTATCACTCCAAGACAGTGGCGGGACGACAAGTATGTCTATAAGGGAGCGGTCTTTAATTTGGCGCATACCTTAGGACAGATGCTTTATTTGAGGCCACATAATCAATTTGAGGATATTCCTGGCTTGTATATTGTGGGCGGTGGTACGCATCCAGGTAGTGGGCTACCAACGATTGTCGAATCTGGTCGTATCGTGGCGGCAATGATTAAATAAATTAATTTAACTTATGAATATCTATCAGTCCTTGTCCTTGATCTATCAATTGTACTACAAACAGGGGCTACCAGACATCAAAAAGATTCAGTCTTATGGACTACTGGCGGTGAAGATTGGTCAGATTCATGCTTTGCGACTAGATTTTTTGTCAGCAGAAAAATGCCAGGAATTATCTAAGCTGTATCGGAGTAACATAGCCTTGCCAGCTGAAGAAATAGCATCTTTGCTTTCTAGTCAGGGTGGGGTTGGTTTTTTGAAAAATTTTGCTAGTATCGCTACTAAGCCACTGGCTGTTGCGTCAGTTGGTCAGGTGTATCAGGCGCAACTGACAGCTGGTGAAGAGGTGGTGATTAAGGTCATTAAGTCTAAATTCAAGAAAAACTTTAAACGTGATGTCGTGCGCGTGAGACGATTTTTTAAATTGGCTTTGTGGTTTAATCATCGACTTAAGGGAGTTGGCAATCCCTTGGGTATACTTGATGATATTGAAGCTTATACTTTGACAGAGCTTGATTTACGTAATGAGGCTAAAGGTGCTAAAACCTTACAGACAATCTTTGCTAAATATCAAGATAAGTTTGATCTATCAATGCTTAGTTTTCAGAAAATATACACTAAGCTGTCTGGTGAAAATATTTTGGTATCAGAATTTATTGAAGCGCCAACGGTTGATGAGCTTTTGACTGCTGGTAAGTTTACTTATGAGGATATGTTGAAGCTATTTTACTTGCAAGGATTTTATATTTTCATTGCTGGTAAGTTTCATGGTGATATTCATCCAGGTAATGTGCTTTATGACGGTCGGCAGTTTTATTTTGTGGATATGGCTTTTGTGGGTGAGGTGGGTGAGCGTATCCGTAAGGGATTATTTTTCTTTTTTGAAGCTTTGTCGCGCTATGACTATGAGGAATGTGCTAAGTATTTAAATCAAATGGCTGAGTCGGGCATCAGCGGTAAGCAGTTTGAGAAATTTAAAGCTGAATTTATGAAAATCTATGCTGATTTTAAGGATAGCACGGTTAGTCAGGTGTCTTTGACTAAGCAGATGATGCTCACTATTAAGCTTGGTGTTAATTCTGGCATGGTGTTTGAAAAGGGGATATTCGCCATTATCCGTAGCTTGATGTATCTTGATGGTATGGTCCTCAAGTGTAATCCGGAGGCGATTTTGATGCATGATATGCGTAAATTTGTTGAAGCTTATAAAAAAGAAATTTAATAAGATGAATATGAACAAAAAAATTTATTTGATATTAGCCATAATTGGGGCGATTTTGCCTTATACGCAGTTTGTGCCCTGGTCGATGGCTAATGGTTTTGATTTGGCTAAGATGGGTGCGGAGATGTTTGCTAATCAGATTGCTAGTGGCATTGCTATTGACGCGCTGACGGCAGCTGCAATTCTCTTTGTTTTTATTGGTTTAGAGCAAAGACGTCGACCTGTTAAGTATTTTTATTTGCCAATTATTGGAACTTTTGTGTTTGGTCTAGCCTTTGCTTTGCCACTGTATTTGTATTTGCGAGAAGAATCGGCTGACTAATAGCTTGAAGAAATTTTATTATTCTGCGTATTTGTTTTTGGTGGTTATTTTTAGTTCATGCTTGATAATACTCACATTGATCAATTAAATGACCAGGAATTGGTCTTATTAACTTTGGAAAACCAGGGTTATTTTGCCTACCTAATTGATCGCTATAAAGCAAAATTGTTTCGTTATATTAAGCGCCTAAGTAATGTCAGTAATGAAGAAGCGGAAGATATTTTGCAAGATGTGTTTCTTAAAACTTATTTAAATCTTAATTCTTTTACAACTAGCTTGAAATTTTCTTCATGGATTTATGCGATTGCTCATAATCAGGTGATTAGTAATTTTCGTAAGATTAAGGCTCGACCAGAGGGCTCGAGTGTAACAATTGATCTGGGTTTATCTGATGCCCTGGCCTCGGATCTGAATATTGAGAAGGTGACTGATAGTAAATTACTAGCTGAAAGAGTGGCCAAAGCCTTGGCTAAATTGAAGCCGAAATATCGAGAAATATTGATTTTGAAATATTTGGAAGAGAAAAATTATCAAGAGATGTCTGATATTATCAAAAAACCAATGGGTACAGTAGCCTCGATGCTAAATACGGCTCGTGGTGAATTTAAAAAAGTTATGGAGAGTGATAAAATCTAATCATATGATGAGTGACGAGAAGTTTAATGAAACTTTGTTAAAAAAAATTAAAGATCAAAAAATTAAGCCTGTGCCGAAATGGCGTTTTTCTTTGCGTAATATTTTGATTTGGTTTTTTGGATTTTTGTCTTTGTTGCTGGGGGCGATGTCTGTGTCGCTGATTATTTATTTGCAACAGTTTGATGAGTTGGCTATGTATCAGCAGATGGACGCTCGGACGCTGGATTTGATTGCGGTGATGGTGCCCTTATTTTGGTTTATTTCCTTCATGATTTTTTTGCTGGCGATTTATTTTAATGTGAAAAAGACTGAGCGAGGTTATCGTTATCGACCGATTTATATTTTGGCAGCTTCATTGATTCTTAGTGTGTTGCTGGGAGCTATGTTCCATCTGGTGGGCTTGGGAGAGCAGATGGATGATTGGCTCTCCGAGCGAGCGCCATATTATGATCGGGTAATGAGTCCGCATCTACACTATTGGTCTAATCCAGAGCGAGGGCGTTTGATTGGAATGGTTAGCTCAGAGATGGTGGATGATAATTTTACCTTAATGAGTGTTGATCAGGGTGAGTGGCAAGTGTTTTTTGAATCTAACAAGGATGAACCTGTGCCGGTGATTAAGCAGGGTGCGCCGGTGCGTTGTCTGGGTACAAAGATTGCGGAGCGTAAGTTTATAGCGCGACAGATTTTGCCGGTGATGCTAGGTAAGAAGTTTTTTAATCGAGCAGAAGCTCCTTGTGCTATGAAAAAGATGGGTAAGCCAGGGGCTTGTACGCAAGCTGAGAGAATTTTGACTGTTAGCAGGCTGAAAGTTTTGATTGCTCAGAACTTGCTCGCTAACAAAGAGGAGGTGAAAGAAATTGTGAAGACTGATCCGAGGGCGATGATGGAGCTCAATGCTTTGCAACTGGATAGAGAGACTATGTCGAAGATTTTGGAGTAAAGCTTATTTTAATTTCCAATTTCTAATTTCCAATTTCCAAACAATTTCCAAATCACAAGTTTCAATTTCCAAATAAATCTTAAATTCCAAAAAAATGAAGAAAATCAACCAGGTGGCGTAGTAGTTCTTGAAGACATTATTCACTAAACTTCAATTGAAGTATAAAAGTTATGAATATGACGAAAACTACTAAGATAATAATCCCGTTATTATTAGCCT
>CAYSXQ010000013.1:28047-30130 GCA_964435085.1 uncultured Gammaproteobacteria bacterium
AAAGTTATGAATATGACGAAAACTACTAAGATAATAATCCCGTTATTATTAGCCTTTGTATTATTGGCCGCGGCGTCGGCTCCAGTATTTGCTGACTCCGTTGGCCGTAATAAGGGTTCAATGATGATGGGCCATAAAAAGATCAAATTTAATAAGGTGGAAATGGAAGCGAAGATGGCTAAGATGAAAGAGCAGCATGCAGCAATGGACAAGGCTTTGACTGAGAATAATTATAATGCTTGGGTGCTAGCTGTTAAGGCTATGAATCCAGAGTCGCCAATTTTGGCAAAGATTAATGCCACTAATTTCTCAAAGCTAGTGGAGATTCATAATTTGCGTAAGCAGTTAGATGATAAAATGACCGAATTAGATATCAAGGAGGTGATGGGCATGATGCATGGCAAGGGTTTTGCTGGTCACTGGCAGAAGTAAATAAATAAAAATATTGCTAGCCAGTCGGCGGCAGAGGGCTACTGACTGGCTTTATCAATGGTGTTATTTGACGGCTACTAAAAACATTAGCAAAAAAGCTTGAATTATTGATAATTCAAGCTTTTTGTTGATTTTTTTAAACCAAGCGGTTAAGCTGGATTGGTTGTTAAAGTTCTTTAATTAAATTAATAGGAGTGTTAGAAAATGAAAACAATTGTGTTGATGGAAATGACACTTGATGGTATTATCGCTAAGAATTCAGAGCAGCCTAATGCTAACTGGATTACCAAGGCTGATGCTAAGTTGTTTAGAGAAAAGATCAGGGAGGCCGGGGTGGTTGTAATGGGTAATAATACTCATAAAACACTAGGTCGTAATCCGCTGGCTCGATTAAATATTGTCATGACTCGTAATCCGGACTTGCAGACTTCTATTCCTGATCAACTAGAATTTACTAGCGATGAGCCTAAGAAAATTTTAGCTGATCTGGCTAAACGCCGTTTCCGTGAAGTTATTATTTGTGGTGGCGCGGAGATTAATAGTTTGTTTTTGCTTGATGATTTGATTAGCGAGTTATGGGTTATAGTTGAGCCTAAATTATCTGGTAAGGGTTTGGGTTTATTTTCTGAGATGGATCTTGATGAGCGCTTAGAATTAATTACTGATCCTGTGCGATTGGGAGTGAATTCTTTGCTCATCAAATATAGAATAATTAGATAGATTTATGAAATAGACCTCAAGCGTGCTTGAGGTTTTTTTATATAAAAAAGGGCTGTCGTAATAGACAGCCCAAGGGCAATGTTTAGCGAAGTTGTGGATAGCAGATGGTAATAAATTTACCACCAGTATCACCTTGCCAAGCAGAGTGAAACATTTCAGTATTTCCTTCTGGTGCTTTGGCGCCTAGATCTTTGTAGAGATCGGCAGCGATTTGGACGGCGACTGGACCGGTAACTTTTAGCTCGCAAGTGACATAGTAATTTTTACTAGGATCACGCGGGTATTTGCCGCTGTCGTTCAACCACCAGTGGCTAATCCGTTTGGGATGGAGGCTGGGGTGGACTTTGAGCGTGCTGTTGCTTATCTTGGCATTACTCATGGGCAGTACTGGTGTGTTGTCATACCAGCGACCAAAGAGACCACCTTGATTCATATTGAGTGTGCCGCTCTCTGTTAGACCGTAATCTAGGACAGCGACTAATTTGTCACTAGTACCGCTAGGGTCTGTCTTATCTCGACTGATTAGGGCGAAGTATTTTATTTCGACTAGACCAGAAGAATCTGCTTGATAATCTGGGCTGAGAGTGGCCGCATGGAGCCAAGGCTGCAGAGCCTTGTACTCGTCAATATTGATATCGGTCCGCTCGGGTAATTCGTCGTAGCCCCAGGGATAGATATCGATGGGAATCTGATTGGGGTCTTTTGGAATTAGACCACATCGGAGA
Organism: uncultured Gammaproteobacteria bacterium; assembly: GCA_964435085.1. GTDB lineage: Bacteria > Patescibacteriota > Patescibacteriia > Patescibacteriales > Patescibacteriaceae > UBA917. The sequence continues at coordinate 29,925 of CAYSXQ010000013.1, forward strand.
TTGGCAAAATTGAAGTTGCCAACCTTGGGGTTGGGATTGATAACGACTTGCTTAGGAGCGACGGGGTCACTGCAACTAGCAAAAACTGTAAGGAAGGACAAGGCGAGGCACAAAAAGCTGCTTTTCATTAAAAACTCCTAGAATATATAGATGTTAAATAACTAAATATGACTGGTATTATAGCACATTTAATGTAAAAAGTCAAT
>CAYSXQ010000014.1:0-24002 GCA_964435085.1 uncultured Gammaproteobacteria bacterium
TGGAGCAGGGTACGGGAATCGGACCCGTGTTTCTTGCTTGGGAAGCAAGCGTACTACCATTGTACGAATCCTGCGTGTTCTTTCTTTGCTGGAAATAGTGTATTATTAAAATAGACTATTATTCTTAAGATGGCAAATTATGACTGAGTCCGAGCAGGTAAAAAAAGCTTTGGCGAAATTGGCTAAAAATTCTAAGGCGCAAGGCTCGGCGCGGTTTTTTAAGACTGGTCCAGGCCAGTACAGCGAAGGCGATTTGTTTATCGATGTGAGTGTTCCGGCTCAGAGAAAAGTGGCTCGCGAATTTAAAAATTTAGAACTTGAGGAAATTTCTAAGCTGCTCGCTAGTTCGATTCATGAGCATCGAGCGACTGGCTTGATGATCTTGGTGGAGCAATTTAAAGCGGCTGGCGAGGAGACTAAGAAGAAGTTATTAAAATATTATTTGAGCAAGTCGGCAGCGGTTAATAATTGGGACTTGGTGGATATGACGGCGGCTAATATTGTAGGTGCTTGGGTGTCGATTAGTAAAGAATTTGAGTTGCTGGATAAGCTGGCTGCTTCCAAGAATATGTGGCAGCGGCGGATTGCGATGGTGGCGACTTGGGCTTTGATTCGGGAGAAGAAATTAGAGCATACCTTTAGGCTGGCTGAGAAATTTTTGATGGAGAGTCATGACTTGATGCATAAGGCAGTGGGCTGGATGCTCCGAGAGGCTGGTAAACGTGACGAAAAAGCTTTGCGGAAATTTTTGGATAGGCATGTCACGAAAATGCCACGGACGATGCTTAGGTATGCGATTGAAAAGTTTGCAGCTAGTGACCGAGCTGACTATTTAGCTAAGAAAAAAATATGATACACAAGATGACGCGAGGTTTGGTGATCAGTCTGGTAATCGTTGGTCTAATAGTGGCATTTATGCTGACGATTTTGGTCATTAATGTGACTAGTAAATCAGTGCGCTATAAATCTTTTTACTGGTTTGGTTGGTGTGCGCCAGGTACGAGTGACCAGTTCGATCAGTCGCAGAATGCCTTTACGCCAAATGCTTATATAAAAAAGAATAATGTTTGTTGTGCGACTGGTAATTATGGCGTGGTGACTAAGCGTGGTAAAAATATTTGTTGCCGGAATAAATTTAATTGTTTAGATGATTAGTATGTTTAATATTACGATTTTGGCTATTGGTAAGGTGAAGGAGTCTTATATCAATACGGCGATTGTTGATTATCTCAAGCGTCTCTCGCCTTATGGCAAGATTAAAATTGAAGAATTGAAAGCTGAGAAATTTAATGAAAATAATCATGAGCAAGCGAAGGTGATTGAGGGGGAACGAATTAAGGCTTATCTGGAGAAGCGGACTGAAGCACGGGTAATTATTATGGATGAGCTTGGTAAGATGATTAAGAGTGTGGACTTTAGTCAGTTGGTTGATGGGGAGCAGCGCCCGATTATCTTGGTGATTGGCGGGTCTTTGGGCCTTGCTGATAGTATTAAGAAGAACTATCGAGAGCACATTGCTTTGTCGGCTTTGACCTTGACTCATGAAATGGCGCGTTTGATTTTGGTGGAACAGGTTTATCGAGGGATGACGATTGCTAAAGGTAAGACTTATCATTACTAGTCAATTTGCAATTAACAATTAACAATTATCAATGACTTGTGTGAAATATATGCTTAGTAGATTTTTAAAATTATTTTTTGTCAGTTTGTTTTTAGTTTTGTCGGCTGTGTCGGTGGTTAGTGCTGCTAGCAGTTTGTCTGGCCGAGTGCTCTTGCAGGTGGAGTCACGAGGTGAAGCTTGGTATGTTAACCCGCTTAATGGTAAGCGTTATTTCTTGGGTCGGGCAGCTGATGCGGCGAAGATTATTCGGGCTTTGGGTTTGGGGGTGACGAATAAAGATCTAGCTGCTTGGAAAGTGAAGGCGCCGGCGCGTCTCTCTGGTAGGATTTTGTTACAAGTCGAGGCTCGGGGTGAAGCGTATTATGTTAATCCTAGTAATTTACAGTTGGTTTATCTTGGTTCTCCGGAGACAGCTTTTGCTATTTGGAATAAATTGGCACTAGGGACTTCTAATAAGACTTTGGCAACGATTGCGCCAGAATTTAATGTGCCAACTTCTGCTTCGGCTACGCTTAGCACAGGTGCTCCGATTAGTTCAGCTGCTTCGGTAGTTGTGCCGATAGCGGTTGGTGAACCATATCCTAATCAGACTGGCCGAGAGGTTTTTGCTTGGAAGTATAAAGGTAAGGAATATAGCTTGTCTCTGGCTCTTAACCAGAAATTGTATAATGACTACGCTCAGAGCTCTAAGGTTTATAAGTACTATGGTGATTTGCCAGAAAATTGGCACGAGGATTATTATAAGATGTTCTTGACGCCAAAGAGCGCTGATACAACGATTGTTGATTTGGCTAAGCAGTTTAAATATATTGCTGCTAAAGAGGGTATGAGTGATGACGAGATGGTTAATTTGCTAATGGCTTTTGTACAGACTATTCCCTATGATCATGCTAAAAATTTGGAGACTGGTACGCCAAATTATCCTTACGAGACTTTGTTTAGACGTCTCGGAGTGTGTTCGGATAAGACTTTTCTAGCGGTTATGATTTTGCGGGAGCTTGGCTATGGGGCGGCGGTGATTGATTTACCAGAAGTAAACCACGCAGCTGTAGGCATTGCTTGTCCAGAGAAATTTGCGGTCTTTAATTCTGGGTATTGCTATGCGGAGACTACTAATTTCTTCCCCGTGGGTGTGGTGCCGCAGAATTTTAGTAAAGATGGTGTGGTTTTGGATCAAGGTGCTGAAGAGCTAAAGGGCCAATTTACTAATGTCTTTAAGACTGGTCAATTGGGTCGGCCGGAAATTGTACAGAAGACTCGAGGCAAGGAATATGGTGGTGTACAGGCGACTTATGATTTGGTTGCTAGAATGAGGCAGTTGGAAGCGGATTTGCTGACAGGTAAGCTTTATCTTGATCGTAAGAAAACTGAGCTTGGTGCTCGAGTCACGGAATTAGCTAACTTTAAAGCGAAGATGGATGAAATTAAATCTAATGACATTACTAAGTATAATTCTTGGGTAGCTGAGTATAATCTAAAAGTTAATGATTATAATGAAGTTTATGCTGAGTACAAGATGCAGTCAGATATTTATAATGGTAAGGTTAATTTGTATAATGAGTTGATTGTGGGGTTTTATCCGAGCAAATAAATTTAAGTTCCAAATCCCAAGTTCCAATTTCCAAATAAATCACAAGCTCCAAATAACAAATACCTGCCATTCCCGCATACGCGAGAATGACGGATATTTTGAGATTTGTAACTTGAGATTTATTTGGAACTTGGGATTTGGAAATTAAAAAAAGACTGACATATAATGCCAGTCTTTTTTTGTTGATTAGGATTATTACTTTTTCTTGCCTTTGCCTGTCTTCTTCTTGCTACCGAGCATTTTCTTTAGTCCCCAGAGGCCGAGAGCTAGTGCTCCGCCGATGGCTGCTTCGGTTTTGAGCTTTTTCTTTTGCTCGGGACTTAATTTGTCAAATTTGCCTTTGGCATTTTTGATGAGTTTTTCAGCTTCGGCTTTGGCTTTGTTGAGATCGAGGCCTTTGTGATCACAACCGCAATTACCGCCACAACAGCCGTCTTTGGTTTTTTTATTCATATATTTTGGCTAAAATTAAATACTGCTTTTATTATACCATATAAAAAGTATCTATGCTATCATTAAATTAGTAAATTTATTGGCATATGAGTGTGATTTATGTAGTTAGACATGGACAGGATCAGGATAATGCTAATCATATCTTGAATGGCCACCGTAACGAGTCTTTGACTCCCATTGGTCGTGAACAAGCGAAGACGACTGGTGTTCGACTTCGTGATAAGGAGATTGATTTTGTCTATGCTTCGCCGACCTTACGTACCAGACAAACAGCAGAAATTATTGCTGAGATAGTCGGTCTTGAGACTATAGGAATTGAAGCGGATTTAATTGAAAGAGATTTTGGAGTATTGACTGGTAAGCCAGTGGCAGATATCCCTAAGTATTGTAAGAAGTTTTTTGTTGGTGATCGGATTAATTATTTCTTGGAAGGCGAGGGTGTGGAGTCTTTTCCTAAGCTACTGACAAGAGTAAAGAGGTTGATTAAAAAAATTATAGCTCGTCATCCAACTGATAATGTTTTATTAGTGACGCATGGTGACGCTGGTAAGATGATTGAGGCGGCTTGGTATGGTTGGACTTGGGAGCAAGCCTTAATGACGCCTTATTTTGAAAACGCTGATATTATTGAATTGAAAAAATAAATATATGAAAATACGATCAATTAAAGCTTTAGAAATTTTGGATAGTCGGGGTGAGCCGACGATAGAGACAGTGGTGTCGCTCGCTGATGGTTCGACTGGTAAGGCGGCGGTGCCGTCTGGTGCTTCGACTGGTGCTTATGAAGCTTGTGAATTACGTGATGGTGATGATGAGCGGTTTGAGGGTAAGGGCGTGCTTAAGGCAGTGGCTAATGTTGAAGAGATTGCTCAGGCTTTGCTGGGAATGGAAGCAGAAGATCAGGCTGCGATTGACGAAGCGATGATTAAGCTCGACGGCACGGAGAATAAGTCACGGCTAGGAGCTAATGCTATCTTGTCAGTATCGATGGCGGTAGCGGTAGCGCAGGCTAAGTCTGAGAAAAAACATTTATATCAATATTTAACTAAATTTAATCCTGATTTTGCTGGTAAATATATTTTGCCAGTGCCGCTGATGAATATCATGAATGGCGGCAGGCATGCTAATTGGGCGACAGACATTCAGGAATACATGGTGATGCCAGTGGGAGCTGCCAATATGGCCGAGGCGATTAGAATGGGTGAAGAGGTCTATCATGAGCTAAAGAAAATCATCGTGGCTCGTGGCTACAATGCTAATGTGGGCGATGAAGGCGGATTTGCGCCGGCTGTGACTAGTAATGATGAACCATTTGCTCTGATGACTGAGGCGGTGATGGCTGCTGGCTACAACCTAACTGATCAGTTTAAATTTGCGATTGACGCGGCTGCTTCGGAATTTTATCAGGACGGTAAATATAATTTGCAGAAGTCTGGACAGGTTTTGGATTCTTTGGGACTGTCTAATTTTTATGAAGAATTAATGACTAAATATCCTATTGTTAGCTTGGAAGATGTCTTTGCTGAAGATGATTGGGCAAGCTTTGTTAAATTTTCTACTGATCATGCTGACAAGCAGATCGTGGGTGATGATCTCTATGTAACTAACAGTAAACGTCTTGCCATGGGCATTGAGCAGAAGGCGACTAATGCTATTTTGATTAAACTAAATCAGATTGGGACGGTGACGGAGACGATTGCGGCGATAAATTTAGCTCATAAGAGTGGTATGCGCTCAATCGTGTCGCATCGTAGTGGTGAGACTAGCGATACCTTTATGGTTGATCTAGTGGTAGCGATGGGAACGGGTCAGATTAAGGCTGGTGCTCCGGCTCGTGGTGAACGAGTGGCGAAATATAATAGATTACTAGAAATTGCTGAGAAGCTTGGTCAGAGCGGCGAGTATGCGCGTTTCATGTAGAATAGAACTGTGTTATAATAAGCTTATTAAATTTGGCTTATGAAAAAATATTTTTTGTTTTTAACATTCGGCGCTTTGCTGTTAGCGACTCAGAGTGCTAGTGCTGCTTGCACTGGAGAATTGTCTGTCAGAGTAAAAGACGGCTTGGGTCGTAATTTAGCTAAGGCACAAATCACTGTTTATCAAGAAGGTCGGGATAGTAATGGTTTGAAGCGGCCAGTCAAGCAGGTTGGTTCGGCGCGAGTTGATGATACTGTTGGTCTTGCTAAAGTTAATTTTACTGCTACGACTGAGGCAATGAATTATGTAGTTAAGGTGACTAACTCGACTTTGAAGAATCGAGATTTTTTGTTTTATGAGAAGGTGAACGCAAGTTGTGGTTATCAGGGTAGTTTGGATTTGACTTTGAGTAGCTTGCGGATCACTGTTCAGGATCCTTTGATTAATACTTTGAAAAATGTAGCAATTACAGTCGGTGCTCAGGGTGTAGATGCGGCTAACAAGATTATTAGCACTGAGAATTTAGGAACTTTTAATACTGGTGAATTGGGTCGAGTAGATGTCTTGGCTCCGACTTATAATCAGGCTTCGGCGGAAGGAGCTTATTTTTATATTATTTCAGCTAAAAACGCTAGAGGTCAGATTTTTTATGAAGAGACAGTGACGCCGAGTGAAGCCACTGTTAAATATGTTACAGTTAAGATTAGTGATGCGGTAATTACTGTTCGTGATCGAGCTAATGCGCAAACAGTGCCTAATTTTAAGGTGCTGGTTTATGAGCAGACTAATTCTGGTTTTGGTGGCTATGCCGCTGGTAAGCTAGTTGATACTTTGACGAGCGATAACAAGGGGCGAGTTTATGTTCAATTACCGGCTGGTAATTACTACATGAGTTATCAAAACAGCAATGGTGAGAAGTTGAATACGCCACTAGTGATTACTAAGGATAAACGACACGACGTCGATTTGTGGCTAGAGGATTATCGACAGGAGAAATGTCAGTATAAGTCGGATTTTCGATTGGTATTACGAGATTATCAACAGCGAGTGATTGGCAATGTTAATTACAATTTGTATGAACAGACACTAGATGCTAATGGTTGGCCGGCAATTAGTTCTAAGCTACTTAGCGGCAAGATTGATAATTATGGACTGGCTAATACTAAATTAAGTAGTGTTCCGACACAAAAGTATTTATTAGAAGTTTGTTCGCAGACGGTTAAGGGTGCTTGTTTCTGGTTTGCTAACATTAACTTTGTGTGTAGCGCTAAATTATCTTTGGAAAAAGTTTTGCCGGCAGTAAATATTGTTTTGCGCGATACGGCTGGCAAATTATTAGTTGGTCAGAAGTTTAAAATCTATCAGCAGACTTTGGATATAGATGGTAGGAAAGTAGTGGATAAAAATGCATTATTAGGTAATTTTACTTTGCCAACAACTGGTAAATTGACGGTATATTTACCGGCAAAAAATTTACAAAATGAAAGTCTGAGTTATTTTGTAGTGGTAGAGCAGGTAGAGAAACAAGTTGCTCAAGCTGAGTTTGTTGGTTCGGATCTTGATCAAACTTTGGATTATCGTCTAACGCCTGGTAAATTGCAGTTGAGAGTGGATGCGTCACCAGTGAGTGCTCCGGTGAAGGTGGAAACTAGCGCTGATGTTAGACTAGCTGGACGTATTTTGTTGCAAGTTGAGGGGCGCGGTGAGGCTTGGTATATTGATCCGGTCACGGGTTTGCGCTACTACTTAGCTGGAGCGGCTGAAGCTTATGCTTTGATGAGGACAAAGGCCATTGGTATGACTAATGCTGACTTGGCTAAGATTCCGGTATCAGTTGATGGGGTGACTGGCCTTGATAGTGATGCTGATGGTTTGCCTGATCGTTTGGAGATTGCCTTGGGTAGTGATATGCGTTTAGCGGATACTGATGAGGATGCTTATAGTGATTATCAAGAGTTTGCTTTGGGTTTTAATCCTCGTGGCCCTGGTAGGCTAGCCTTTAGTCAGTCTTTTGCAAATAAATATAAGGGTCGAATTTTACTTCAAGTTGAAGGTAGGGGTGAGGCTTGGTATGTAAATCCTGTTAATGGCCAGAGATATTATTTGGGTGCTCCAGAAGATGCTTATCAGTTGATGAGGAGGTTGGGATTGGGCGCGAAGGATAGTGATCTGGAGAAGATTGGGATTGGGCAGTAGAGATAAGTTAAAAGTCAAAAGTTAAAAGAGGTGGTTTTTGAGGATTTGTGATTTTTTGACAAATTTTGTAGTTGGTATATACTGATAAAACTTAGTAATTGCTGTGCCTACCAAGCATGGTGTCTTCAAGAGATAGCCCAAAGGCCTAAGCTGAGTTGATTGAGAGTCTTGCCTTCGGCAGGAAAACCGGGTGGAACCGCGTGGTATGATGCCTCGTCCTGGTAATTATCATTTTTGATGATTACTGAGACGAGGTTTTTTATTTTTTATCAAGAAATTAATACTAATTATATGCAAGAACATGATCAATTATACAAGATGCGTCACAGCCTAGCTCATTTATTTGCTTGGGCGGCTCGCGACAAGTTTCCAGGTGTGAAGTTGGCTATTGGTCCAGTGATCGATAATGGTTTTTATTATGACTTTGATTTTTCTGGAGCTGCCATTACTGAAGCTGATTTTGAAGTTATTGAAAAGCGTATGCGTGGGATGATTAAGGCTAATCACCCTGTTTTGCGCACTGAAGTGCCGATTGATGAGGCTTTGGCTCAGGAGACTGCGGCCGGTGCGACTTACAAAGCTGAATTAATTGCTGATTTGAAAGCTAAGGGCGAGACTACTGTTAGTTATTATCAGATGGGTGAGTTCCTTGATCTATGCAAAGGGCCTCATGTAGAGAAGACTGGTGAAATCGCTATTGATGGTTTTAAATTGTGGAAACTAGCTGGCGCTTATTGGCGCGGCGATGAGAAGAATAAGATGCTGTCACGTGTTTACGGTCTGGCTTTTGCGACCAAGGCCGAGCTTGATGCTTATCTGGCGATGGTGGAAGAAGCTGAAAAGCGTGATCATCGTAAACTTGGTAAAGAGCTTGATCTCTTTGTCTTTAGTGATTTGATTGGCAAGGGTTTACCACTGCTAACTGAAAAGGGTGCAGCGATTCGTCGTGAACTGGAGCGATTTATTGTTGATGAAGAAATTAAGCGTGGTTATAAGCATGTTATTACGCCAGATATTGCTCGACTCGATCTCTACAAGAAGTCTGGGCACTACCCTTATTACAAGGATTCGATGTACGCGCCGATTGTGATTGATGAAGAGGAATTCATGCTCAGGCCAATGGCTTGTCCGCATCACTTTGAACTCTATCTGAGTCACAAGCACAGCTATCGTGACTTGCCGATGAGGATTGCGGAATTGGCTAAATTATATCGTTATGAACAGTCGGGCGAATTAACCGGGCTCATCAGAGCACGTGCCTTTTGTTTAGCTGACTCACACATTATTTGTGCTGATGCTACACAGGCAAAGTCGGAAGTAGCGGGAGTGCTTGATTTGATTGATTATATTGTGCAGACCTTTGGTCTCAAGCCGGGTGATGATTATTGGTATCGCTTGTCACTGGGTGATCGAGCTGATGAGAAGAAATATTTCAAGGATGATGAAGCGTGGCAGACAGCTGAAGATAATTTGCGTCAGGTCTTGGTCGAGCGCAATGCTAAGTTTAGTGAAGCTGAAGGTGAGGCGGCTTTCTATGGTCCGAAGATTGATATTCAGATGAAGAATGTAAATGGCAAAGAAGATACAGCCTTCACGGTGCAGTATGACTTCGTGATGCCGAAACGCTTTAACTTAACTTATATTGATAATACTGGCGAGGAGCGACAGGGCATCGTGGTGCATCGTTCGTCAATCGGTGCTATGGAGCGTATTATGGCCTTTTTGATCGAATATTATTATGGAGTTTTCCCGGTGTGGCTCGCGCCAGTGCAGGTGAAGCTCTTGTCGGTTGGCGCTGGTCATCATGAATTTTGTTTGGATCTGCTCAAGCAGTTTAGAGAAGTCGGTATCCGAGTAGAAGTTGATCTTAATGATGAAACTGTCGGTAACAAAACTCGTAAGGCGGTGGCTGAGAAGATTCCTTATCTCCTCGTCATCGGTGACAAGGAAATGGCGGCTAGTAATTTGGCAGTACGTGATCGTGGCGAGAGAGTTACTCGAGAAATTAGTAAAGAAGACTTTATTGCAGAGGTGTTAGAAAAGATTAAGAGTAGGAGTAATTAGTTGAAGTAGGAAATTAAAAAAGCTTCTCGCAATGAGAGGCTTTTTTAATAGAAAAAATATTATAATTATCTAAATAGCAAGGCTGCACCAATCGCGCCGGCATTATCACCGAGCTTGGCGTTAGAGATTTTGGTTTTGCCTGGACGTGAAGAATGGAGATTTTCTTCCATGGTGCGCTTCGCTTCACCGAGGAAAAGTTCACTGACAGCAGCGACGCCACCACCGATGACGATAATAGAGGGGTCTAGGAGGTTGACGATATTAGCGAAGGCGAGGCCGAGATAGGCACCGAGTTCAGCAAAGGATTTTTCGGCGAGGATATCACCGTCGTAGGCTTCTTGAGCAAGGATGCGGGCGTTATTTTGAGTGAGTTTTTGGTAAGCTTGTTCGAGAGTGACTTGATGATCGATGTCGATGAGCATGTCGCTGAGTTGATTGGCAGCGCCAGAGGCGCCGGCGTAAATTTCGCCATTGTACCACCAGCCACCACCGATGCCAGTACCGATGGTGATGCCGTAGACATTTTCTAGGTTAGCGCCTGCTCCCAAAAGAGCTTCGCCGCGAGTGAAGCAATTAGCGTCATTATCCATGAGCATGGGCCAAGGCCAAGAGAGTTCGTCACGTAGCTTGTCTAGAATCTTAGCGTTGTTAACTATTTCGAGGTTAGGTGAATAGAGGATTTTTTCACGGTTTTCGTCGAGGGTGCCGGCAATGCCGATGCCAAGACTGTCGATAGTCATGCCGTCTTGCTTGGCCTTGTCGAGTAGTGGCTCAACAGCAGCTTTGATCATAATGATCAGATGGTTTAGGGAGTCTTTGGGTGTGGCGAGTAGATATTCATCGACGACTTTATCGGCACGATTAAGTAGGACAGCTTTGAGTTTGCTGCCACCGATGTCAATGCCGAGACGGTAACCACTGGAAACACTAGGTTCTTCGGGGCTGATAATTTTTTTATGCATATTAATAATTTTGTCTGATGAGATCACTTCGAGCTCCGGTTGAGCCAATGATAGCATTGGTGATGAAGACGGTAATGGAAAAGGCAGCTAGAATGATAAAGAGGCCGATGACGGCAGCTGTCATAATGCCTTTGGCCTTGTCAGTCTTTTTGCTATCGCCATTTGAGGTCATCCAAGTCAGGCCGGCGTAGATAATGAGACAGACAGCGATGAAGCCGAGGAAGCCGAGAACGATTTTGATAATATTAGCCACGTAGGTGCGAGGGTCCATAGGTCTAGCTCCCGCTTGGACGCCAAAAGTTGGGCTGATGGCGGTAAATGAGTCTTGTGCATTATCAACCCAACGTGAGGCATGAGCTGTTTGTTGGGAGAAGGCTAGTAGCATTAGACAGAGTAGGCTCAGGGTGATAATTTTTTTGCTGTGTTTGTTGAAAAAATTGACTAGAGTTGATTTGGTCAATTGCATATTGTTTGATATAATAAGCCTATAATAAGCCTATAAGAATGCTTTTATTATATTGATTTTTTAATAAAAAGTCAACGGAGATAGAAAGATAGAAATATATAAAAATAGAAAGTTATGCTTTAATTAAAGCTGTTTTCTATCTTTCTATATTTATGTCTTTCTATATTATTTATTATGAATTTAGCTGTAAAAATTGCTTATAATTCTCTAGCTCAATTAGGTGGTCGATTTTTTGGAACTTTGCTTGGCTTGTTTGCTGTGGCTATAATGACGCGTTACTTGGGTAGCGCTTTGTTTGGTCAGTATACCACTATTGTTACTTATGCTTCGGTTTTTGCTATTGCCGCTGACTTGGGCTTGACTCTGGTGGCTAGTCAGATGATTAATCGAGTGGGCGTAGATGAAAAGAAAACTTTGGCTAATCTTTTTGCTTTTCGTAGTGTGACAGCGCTAGTGATGATTGGTTTGGCGCCACTGACTGTGTGGTGGTTGCCTTATGAAACGATTGTGAAGGTTGGTGTGGTAGTAGCGACTGGATCATTTTGGTTTATTAGCCTTAATCAAGTCTTTGTTAGTGTTTTTCAAAAACATCTAAAGACTGAGAGAATTGCTTTGGCTGAAGTTTTGAGCCGGCTTTTATTAGTGGGGCTAACTGCTTATGTAGCGATGGCTGATTTAGGTTTGATTGGGATGGTGGCAGCAATGACGATTAGTAATGCTTTGTATTTTGCTTTGCATTGGTGTATGAGTCGTTCGCTGATTAAATTTGCTTGGCGTTTTGATTGGCCGGTCTGGAAAGAAATTTGGCATTTGTCTTGGCCCTTACTCTTAACGATCGTGTCGAATTTGATTTATCTTAAGGCAGATATCTTGCTCTTGTCTTTCTTACGTAGTCCGGTGGAAGTCGGTCTCTATGGTGCTGCTTACAAAGTGGTAGATATTTTGGTGAGTTTGCCTTTTATGTTTGCTGGTTTGATGTTGCCACTGTTGGTAAAATATTGGTCTAGTAAGTTGAAAGATAAGTTTGGCTCTGCTGTACAGATGATGCTGGATGCAACTGGTGTTTTTGCTTGGCCAATTTTGGTTGGTGGCTTTGTCTTAGCCGTACCAATCATGGTGGCAGTGACTGGAGCTGATTTTGCTGATTCTGGATTGATTTTAAGAATTTTGTTAATAGCAATCGTGGCAGTTTATTTTAGCTGTGCTTTGACCCATGCTATTATCGGTCTTGCTAAGCAGCGAACTTTAATTGTCTATTATTTGATTACAGCTCTAGTGTCTTTGCCTGTTTATTTATTTTTGATTAAAAATTACGGTGTTTATGGTGCTGCTTGGGGGACGGTATTTAGTGAGGTGCTGATCTGTTCTTTTGCTTGGTGGCGTTTGCAGAAAGAGCTGGGTATGGTTTTTAAAAATAGTATTAATTTCAAGGCTTTGGTGGCAGCTGTGGTGATGGGAGCTTTGTTGTGGCCACTGCGTTCTTGGGCGGACACGCTTTGTGGTCTGATTGTCTTGGTGGTTGGTGCTGCTGCTGTTTATTGTTTGATTGTTTGGCGCTTTGGTTTATTGAAAAATTTTGATTTAGCTAATTTGAAGTATGAGCAAAAGAATATTAGTAATTGATAGTGGCGCTGGTGGTCGTGATTTTTTTGCTTTATTGCTTAAATATTGGTCGCGCTCAGATGCTAGTTTGAGTATATGGTCAGCTAATGCTCAGTTATCAAATTTGGCTCGTGAACAAAATTGGCAATTTAAACTTTGTCGGAAAATAACTGGTCAAAATTTAGCCTTTGCTCAAGTTATGAGCTTGTTCTGGCTTAAACTGAAGCTTTTGAAAGACGGTGGACTTCGTCGCTATGACGCTATTTTGTTGTATAATTGGCCAGAAAAGGCCTATTTATCGCCTTTGATTAAGAGATTAGGGATACGTTTGATTTGGCTAGAGGATGGGGCTAGTGATTATTTGCGAATAGCACCGAAGGTTAAGGCAAAATTGCTTAATAATTCAGCTGATGCTAAGGTCTTGGTAATCAATCAGCAATTAGTTGAAGACTTGACAGACCTTGGTTATTATGGAGATAATTTACGCTTAATACCTGATTGTGCTTTGCCGGTGGCTATACCGAGTGATTTGGCTCAGAATTTAGCTCGTCACTTTAAATTGCGTAAGGACTATTTTACAATTGGAGCAAAATTGGATTGGCAAGATACTAAGATGGCGGAGAATTTGATTAAGTCTTTGCAACTGTGTCTAGACGTGTCGCCGCATTTTCAATTAGTTTTGATTGGTGGTGGTCCGGCGCTTGAGCAAGTGAAATGGTTAGTGAAACGTTGGCACTTAGAAACTCAGGTGTGGCTAGTTGGTGAACGACCACAAAGTGAGCGTTGGCTAGAAGGTTTTGCAGCTTTTGTGATTGCTGGGGCGAGACCTGATTGGGATGATTTGAGTTTGGCTGTGACAGCTATTGCGAAAAACATTATGGTCATTGGTCGACACAATACTATTTTGGATCAATTGCTTGATCAGGAATTGGGACGCTTGGTGGTTATGGAAGATAATCAAGTGCTTGCTCAGACTTGGTTGACCTTGTATCACGAAGAAGCAAAGATTGATGATCGGATAAATAATTTTAATAAGAACTTGGTTGGTTTTGAGGCTCTGGCTGATAAATTACTAGCTATCATATAATATGTATAAAATAAAACAGGAAGACGCCGGTAAGAGACTTGATGTCTTTTTGGCGCCACTCGAGACTAAATTTTCTCGTAGCCAATTGCAAAAACTAATTGAAAAAGAAGTGATTGTGGTTAATGGTGTTGCCAAAACCAGTCATTATAAATTGAAGCTCGATGATGAAGTAGAGATTTTGAAGAAGGGTCTAAAAGTCGAAACTCAAAAGGTGAAAGTGGAGAAGAAGAATCTGCCGAATATTCAGGTGATTTTTGAATGTGCTGATTATATTGTGGTGAATAAGCCGGCTGGACTGATGGTGCATGGTACCGCGACTTCGACAGCTATTACTTTGGTGGATTGGTTAGTGAAAAATTATCCGAAGGTCAAGAAGGTTGGTGAAGATAAGTTGCGACCTGGTATTGTTCATCGTCTAGATAAATCTGTCAGCGGACTAATGGTCATTGCTCTCAATAACAAAGCCTTTGAAGATCTTAAGAAACAATTTCAGGCGCGTACGATTGATAAGAAATATATTGGTCTAGTCTATGGTCAAGTGTCGAAGGACGCTGGTGTGATTAATTTTAATTTAGAACGTTCGAGCTCTGGTCACAAGATGGCAGCTAAGCCTACTAGCCAAGGTGGTAAGGAGGCGATTACGGAGTTTGTGGTTTTGGAACGTTATATTAATTTTACATTGCTGGAATTAACTATTAAGACAGGGCGCACTCATCAGATCCGCGCGCACCTCTCCGCCTTTAATCATCAGCTCGTTGGTGATGATTGGTATGGTACAGTGATGACGAAGACGAAGAATAAGAAATTTAATTTGGGGAGAGTTTTCCTGGCTTCAGTGCTCCTCGCCTTTGATAATTTGGAGGGGGAGAGGGTGAAGTATGAATTGGGGTTGCCGGCGGAACTGAAGAAGGTTCTTGAGAGTGTGAAATAAAATAAATTATGATTATTACTATCAGTGGAAAAAGTGGTGCGGGCAAGAGTACGGCTGTGAAGGCTTTGGCTAAGAAGTTGCATTGGCCTCGCTATGGAATTGGTGATATGAGGAGGTTAGCAGCCGAAGAAAAAGGCATGACTTTGGAGAAGTTTAATGCGATGGGTGAGGATGATCCGCGGACGGATAAGATTGTAGATGATTATCAGAAGAAGCTGGGTGAGACGGAAGATAATATTATTGTTGATGGACGTTTGTCGTGGTATTTTATTCCGAAGTCTTTTAAGATTTTTTTGACTGTGAGTTCTGAGGAAGGAGCGCGCCGGGTTTATGAGGCGTGTCTACATGGACAGCGGGCGAGTGAGTCCGATGAATTTTCTAGTGAGCAGTTTGTCTTGGAGTCTAATCAGAGAAGGATGGAAAGTGATCAGAAACGCTATCAGCAATATTATGGAGTTGATCCTTATTTGCCGGAGCATTATGATTTGGTCATTGATACTACTAATCTGTCGCCAGAGGAGACTTTTGCTAATTTGATTGAGGCGATTAGTGAGAGGTTGGAGGTTGAAACTCGTTTGGAAGTTTAGAAGAGTACCCCTCCGCCCTCCGGGCACCTCCCCTTGCTAAGGGGAGGATTTTTTATTATTTGCTCAAAAAATCTATCTTTGATAGAATTAAGCCAATAATTATTAATCTCTTTTTTATGGTAAAAGTTGCAATCAATGGCTTTGGCCGTATTGGTCGGGCTAGTTTTAAGGCTTTACTTGCTAGGCCTGGTGTGGAAGTAGTGGCTATTAATGATCTGACTGACACTGCTACTTTGGCTCATTTATTAAAATATGACAGCGTCTATGGTCGCTATGGCAAGAAAGTCGTGGGTGCTAAAGACGCTTTGATGGTTGATGGCAAGAAGTATCCGGTCTTTGCACAGAAGGATCCTAGTGCTTTGCCTTGGAAGGATTTGAAAGTTGATATCGTGATTGAGTGTACTGGTATCTTCCTTGATGAAGCTGGGGCTGGTTTGCACTTGAAGGCGGGGGCTAAGAAAGTAGTATTATCGGCACCTGGTAAGACGGAGGCGATTAAGACTTTTGTACTCGGAGTGAATGCTGATAAGCTTAAGAAGACTGATAAAATTATTTCGATGGCGTCGTGTACGACTAATTGTCTTGCGCCGGTGACAGATATTTTGACTGCGAAGTTTGGTATTAAGAAAGCTTTGATGTCGACGATTCATGCTTATACGGCTGATCAGACTTTGGTGGATGGTCCGCATCGTGATTTGCGTCGTGCTCGTGCTGCTGCTTTGAATATTATTCCTACTACGACTGGTGCGGCGAAGGCTGTGACCTCGACGATTCCAGCACTCAAGGATAAATTTGATGGTATGTCGATGCGTGTGCCTGTTCCTGTTGGGTCGCTATGTGATGCGACTTATGTGCTAAGCACGAAGACGACTGCTGAAGCAGTGAATGCGGCGATTGTAGCAGCTAGCAAATTGCCTAAGTATAAGGGTTTGGTGGTCGCGACTGATGAACCAATTGTGTCTTCGGATATTGTGGGCGACACGGCGAGTGCGATTGTGGATTTGGCTTGCACGAAGGTGATTGACGGTGATTTGCTCAAGGTTATTTCTTGGTACGATAATGAGACTGGTTATTCTAATCGACTAGCTGATCTGTGTGTGATGATTGGGAAGAAGAGACTGCTTTAAATATAATAAATATAGAAAAATAGAAATATATGCGCCCTAGGCGCACCAGCCTCGGGCTGGTAAAGTTTGATTGTTAGGATGTAGTGCTTGTGGTATGGGATTGCCACGTCGGCTAGACGCCTCCTCGCAATGACAAAGTAGATTTATGAGAGACAATAAATTATATTTGTACGTAGCGGGTATGGCGACTGGCGTCATCATGGCGGTTTTTTCGCTGTTTATTGCTAGTCAGGTTATTACTTATATCAGTGAAGGCGGTTCGCTTTTGCCGCTGATCTTGATTGCGATCTTTTTGGGCTTGGGTATGGGTGGTGTGATTTCTTTCTTTGTAAATAAACTATCTAAATAAATGAACGAGTTGCTAAATAACATTAAAGAGTTGCGTTTGCGCGCCGAGAGCATTTGGAGGTTACTTTGACCTAGATCAGCGCCTCGAAGAGATTAAAGTTTTGGAGCTTGCCACTAGTCAGGCTGATTTTTGGTTGGATCAAAAGAAGGCGGTGGAGACTGGGAAGAGGCTTGAGGCTTTGAAGCAGGAGACGGGTGTGTGGCAAGCATTGCTTGCTGAGCTTAATGATGCAGAGGAGCTTGCTGGGCTAGAGGGTGTTGATGAGGAGATGATTGCTAATCTCAGTGAGCAGATTAGGCGACTGGAAGCCAGACTTAATGGTCTGGAGTTTTATGTGTTATTTAATGGTCACTATGATCGAGCTAATGCTATTGTCTCGATTCATGCGGGGACTGGTGGCGTAGAAGCGCAAGACTGGGCGGAGATGCTATCTAGGATGTATCTGCGCTTTGCGGAGGCTCAGGGCTGGCAAACGGAGATCTTGGATCGGCAAATGGGTAATGAAGCAGGGATTAAGAAAGTGATGATCTCAGTGAAGGGCGCTTGGGCTTATGGTCATCTGCGTAGTGAGTCGGGCGTGCATCGTCTTGTCAGGATCTCGCCTTTTGATGCTGAACAGCTCAGACAGACTTCTTTTGCTTTGGTGGAGATTTTGCCAGACTTGCCAGATGGCGAGGCTCTCGTAATTGCTGAGTCTGATTTGGAATGGGAATTTCATCGTGCCGGTGGTCCTGGTGGTCAGAATGTTAACAAGGTGTCATCGGCGGCGCGGCTCAAACACATTCCTTCGGGGATCGTTGTGGAGTGTCGCAGTGAACGCTCGCAACATCAGAATCGTGAAATGGCTTTGTCTATCTTGCGTGCTAAATTAATTGAACGACAGGAGGCGGAGAAACTGGATGATATTAGTAAGATCAAGGGGAAGACGGAGCGAGCCGAATGGGGGAAGCAGATTCGCTCTTATGTCTTGCAGCCATATCAAATGGTCAAGGATCATCGGACTGGGCATACTGAGACGGATACGGGTGGGATTTTGGATGGGAAGATTATGGGGTTTGTGGAGGCGTTTTTGCGTTCTGGTCGAAGTGACTAATTAGAAAATAATGTTATTGCGGTAATGACAAAGTGATGAAGATCTTTTTGACAAATTTAAGTCTAGCGAAAATTTTGCGCTTTAGCTCTTTAGCTTTTCTGACTGGTGTTGCTTTGGCTAGTTTCTTACCGGTTCTGTTTTTTAAACTGTTGTGGATTTGGTCTGTGGTTTTGTCTTTGCTGCTGATTGCTTTGTTTTTAATTCCTCGGAAATATTTTATGTGGACCTTGATGGGTCTCTTTTTTATTGTGGGGATTTGGCGTTTTGGTTTTAGTTATAATAGCAGTCAGGCTTTGGTTGACTTGGCTAATGGAAATTATAAAGGTCGGGCGGAGATTGTGGAGGAGCCGCGCTGGGTGGCTGCTGGACAAGGACTGATTGTGCGACTGCTGGATGATGGGCGGGCGCCACTCGTCAGCGTGCAGACTTCTTATCAGCAGACTTATCAAGTTGGACAAATTATTTGGTTGTCTTGTAAGTTACGCAAGTCGGAAGCTAGTTTGACTTATTTGCGAGCCCGGAATTTGGCGAGTGCTTGTTATCAAGCGGATGTGGCGTTGCTTGCGAACAAACAGAGTACTTTGGGTAAATTGAGGAAGCATCTAGGTGCTAGTATTGGAGTGTCTTTGATTGAGCCGGCTGCTGGTCTTGCTAACGCTATGCTCTTTGGTCAGCGGCAGGATTTGTCGCCGTCATTAGTGCAAGCTTTTGCCAAGAGCGGTCTCGGGCACTTGATTGCAATTTCTGGGATGAATATTAGTTTGGTGATTTGGCTGGTTATGATTTTGGCGCTGGCTTGTGGACTTAGACGGCAGCGGGCTTATTATTTTACAGTCGCACTGATTGCTTTGTTCGTGCTCTTGGTCGGAGCTTCGGCTTCGGTAGTGCGAGCGGCGCTGATGGGGATCTTGGTGATTTCGGCGGCTCAGGTCGGTCGACTAGCGAACTTTAATCATATCTTGGTTATTAGTGCGGCCTTTATGGTCATGTATGATCCGACTTGGCTGGTGTTTGATTTGGGTTTTCAGTTATCGTTCTTAGCTATCTTGGGACTGTGCTCATTTTATCCGGGGCTGGCTATTTTGTTTGATAGAGTTGTAGAAAAGTGTCCGGATTGGTCGAAGAAAGCTGTGGAAGTGGTGGGTTTGATTGCGATTGCAACTGTGTCGGCGCAGCTGCTGACTTTACCTTTGCTAGTATCTCGTTTTGCTTATTTGTCAGTGGTCAGTGTGCCGGCCAATGTCTTGGCGGTCTGGACGATGCCGATCTTTATGATTGCTGGGCTCGCGGCCACGGCTCTGACTTTGATCTTGCCGGTGGGCGGATTAATCTTTTGGTTGCCGGTGGGGATTTTACTTAATTATTTAATTCGGCTTGCTTATTATTTTTCTGAGCTGTCTTGGGCAACTTGGGAAATTGACGATGCTTGGATTTGGGTAATTTTCTTGATTTATATTCCAGAGTGGTTCCTGTTTAGGTATTTGGCAAAAATAGTGAAAAACAGTGACAAAAATGCTGGTTTATGATAAGTTGTAATTAATTATCTATTCTAAATTATAAACGTTTCTGCTCGTTAACCATGGACTGCCTGGTCGCGGCCTGGAATGACAAGGAAAATCTATGACTCTATCTAATCAACCACCCAAAGGTACTGCTGACTGGTTCCCGGAGGAATTCCAAATTCGTAAATATATTTTTGATACTTGGCGTAGTGTTTGTGTTCGTTATGGTTACCGAGAATATTTGACGCCGCTGGTTGAGAGTGCGGATATTTATCGTGCCAAGTCTGGTGAAGATATTGGTGGTAAGGAATTAATGAGCTTCTTTGATCAAGCTGGTCGTGAATTGTCTATTCGTCCGGAGATGACTCCGAGTGTGACGCGATTGGTTAGTCAGATTTATGATGCGCAGCCGAAGCCGATTAGATACTTTTCTATTGCTAACTTCATGCGTAATGAAAAGCCGCAGCGTGGTCGCAATCGCGAATTTTGGCAACTCAATGTCGATATCTTTGGTGCTAAGTCGCAAGCTTCTGAGCTCGAGATGTTACAGATGGCGCTAGATATTGTATTGGCTTTTAATCCACCACAGTATTCTTTTATTTTATGTCTTAATCACCGACAGCTCATCGAAGGTCTGATGGGTATTGTCAGTCCTGATCCGACTATGAAGCAGGGAATTGTGCGACTGATGGATAAATGGCAGAAGATGAGTTGGGTGGATTTTTCTTCGGCTCTTTCTGAGCTTGGAGTGGATGCTTCGGGTCTCGAGAAGATTCAGAATTTCTTGTCGGCATCTAGTATTAAGGAATTATTGCAGACGATGCCGGAGCTTGCTGATAATGAAGGGTTACTGGAAATTCAGAGCGTGATGAGTGACTTAGAGGCTCTTGGTTATGGCGAATATTTAGAATTTAAACCAAGCATCATTCGTGGCTTTGATTATTATGATGGTCTGGTCTTTGAGATGTTTGATAATCATCCGGATAATAAGCGCGCGATGTTTGGCGGTGGTCGTTATAATGGTCTCGCTGGTATCTTTGGTGCTAAGAGTTTTCCGGCGGTGGGCTTTGCGCCGGGGGATGAGACTACAAAGTTGTTTTTGCAGAGCTGGGGTT
Source organism: uncultured Gammaproteobacteria bacterium (assembly GCA_964435085.1). Taxonomy (GTDB): domain Bacteria; phylum Patescibacteriota; class Patescibacteriia; order Patescibacteriales; family Patescibacteriaceae; genus UBA917. The sequence continues at coordinate 20,667 of CAYSXQ010000014.1, forward strand.
TGGTGGATAAGATCAAGGTGAGTGTTAAGTCTGAAGTTTATTATTTGCCATTGTTGGCTACGAGTTTGCGTATCAAGACAATCAAGCTAGCACAGAAGTTGAGAGCTGAAGGCAAGGTCGTGGAATTAGGTTTGGAAGAGCAGAAATTAAATAAGGCGCTGGAGTATGCGAATAAGTCAGGAGCGGCAAAGATGGTGGTGTTTGGTCAGTATGAGGAGTCGATGAAGATTTATAAGGTGAAGGATATGGAGAGTGGTGAAGAGAAGGAAATAAAATTTAAGTAGTTGGTGAAAAGCGCTTTTTATTGAAGCGCTTTTTTTGTTAAGAATTATTTTGTGATATAATGTTCTTGGTATTTGATTATGATAAAAATTGTTTTGGGAATATTTATTGTTAATCTGCTTGTCTGGCTTGCAAATAATTAAAATTATTTTTTTAATATTAATTAATTTGATAGGGCGCTTAGTCGCACTTTCACAAGGGGTCATATGAGGGGTACTTTGAAAATTGAGTTTTTGTTTTGCTTAATCGCTACTTTTGTCAGCGGTTTTTTTATTTTTGGGGCGTCTGAGGTGCGGGCAGCCAATGTCAGTAGTGGGGCAGATGGGAATTGGAGTGCGGCTAGTACGTGGGCGAGTACGGTGCGGACGGGGACGATTACTTATGTGATCGACTCGCCCGAAATAGTTGGTACGGGGACGGCGTTTCTGACGGAGCTTGCTGTGGGGAGTATTATTACTAGTGCTAGTGGTCGAGGCAATATCTCCGTGGTTGTTGCTAATATTACTGATGATACTCATCTAACAGTGACAACTAATGTCGGCCTTACTTCGAGTGGAGCGAGGCCTTTTTCGAGTAGAAATGTACCGACGGCGAGTGATGACGTGACGATTGCTAATGGTGATGCGGTGGTAGTTGATACTGATGTTAGTTGTGCCTCGTTGAAATTTCCAACGAGTAATAGTGCTAGCTCGTCGCTGGATATTAATGCTGGCACCTTGACGGTAAATGGCACTGTTACTATTCCGCGAGCAGCTAGTCCGGCTTTCAATACTGTAAGTGTTAATAGTGGTAGTTTGATGGCTAGTGGTCTTGCTTTTACTAATGCTGGGACGCCGAGTGCGAAGCGACACCAACTAATTATTGCTAATGGTGTGGTGGCTGTGAGTGGTGATGTGACACATAGCGGTAGTACTGGTAGTGCGACGATTACTTTTGTCGGTAATGGTAGATTGAAATTGGGTGGAGAATTTTTGACAAGTGCGACGGCAACTTTGACGCCTGGTGAGGGAACGATTGAGTATAATGGTAGTCGAGTGCAGACGGTTGGTAGCTTTAATTATAATAATTTAGTGTTGTCCGGGCTCTTAGTGAAGACGATGACGGCGGGCACAACGATTGCTGGTCATTTGAGTATTGCGCCGACTGGTACGGCGCTTGCTAAGCTAGTAGTTGGCCAAGATATTACGGCGGGGACTTTGATCTTAGGCGGACTTGCGCGGGCTAGTGGGACTTGGGGAGCGAGTGATTCAGTGGCTGATCACAAAGATGATAATTATTTTGCTGCTAGCACTGGTCGTTTGGTGGTGACTAGCGGTTCAAGTCTGACAACGACTGTGAGTGTCTGGCCGACGGCGACGGCGATTGTGTACGGACAAGCACTGCTTGCTAGTACTTTGGTGAGTGGCTTGGCTTCGGCGCCTGGGACTTTTAGTTTTATCAATCCCGCGGCTGTGCCTGAGGATACTGGTGCTTATGAGGCGGCGGTTATTTTTACGCCTAGTGACACGAATTTGTATCAGACTGTAACTGGCAGTGTGCTACTTAATGTTAGTCCTAAGGCGCTCTCTGCGAGCATCACAGTTGATGACAAGATCTATGATGGAACTGCTGTGGCGACTAGTCATTGCGCCGTCGAAGGAGTGATTAGTGGCGATGAGCTGGGCTGTGTGGTGGCTAGTGCTAACTTTGCTGATAGTAATTTTGGCGTGGACAAAGTTGTGACTGTTAGCGGGATTAGTTTGACTGGAGGGGACGCGCATAAATATCAGTTGCCGGCTGATGTGGTGAGTGTGAGTGCGGCTATTGATAAGCGACAAATTACTATTAGAGCTGATGCAAAATCAAAGGCGCAAGGTGAGTTTGATCCGCAATTAACCTATGTGCTTGCTAGTGGGTCTTTGGTGGCTAGCGATGTTTGGCTAGGGTCACTTAGTAGGGTGAGTGGTGAGATGCCAGGAACTTATGTGATTGGTCAGGGCGATCTGAGAATTAATGATAATTATGAGATTGGTTATGTGAGCGCTGATTTAATTATTAGCGAGCGGCCAAGTGTTAGCGTGACTGCTGACAGTAAGTCAATAAATTATGCTGAGGTGGAACCGGAATTTAGTTTTCAATATGGAGCTTTGGTTGATGGTGATGAGATGGGTGTGATCGACACGCCGCCGAGCTGTAGTGTGCTGGGCGCGCATACTGAGGCTGGTGTTTATCCGATTGTGTGTGCGGGTGGAGTCGATGATAAATATCAGTTTAGTTATAGCTCAGGTACTTTGACGGTCAGGAAGATTGCGCAGACGATTAGTTTTGGAGAGTTGAGCGCCAAGGTGTATGGCGCGGATGATTTTGAGTTAGTGGCTAGCGCTAGTTCGGGTTTAACTGTTAGCTTTGCTGTGACGAATGAAGTGTGTAGCGTGAGCGGTCAGACTGTACACATTAATCGAGTTGGTGAGTGTGTGATTACTGCTGTGCAAAATGGTTCTAATAATTATGAAGCGGCGCCGGCTGTGACTAGGTCTTTTGTGATCACTAAGAAAGATTTAGCTGTGAGTGGGTTAGCGGTTAATAATAAAATTTATGATGGTACTGATGTGGCTAGTTTGAATTTGGCTGATTTGAGCTTGGTTGGATTAATTGATGGGGGTGTGACTGTGAATACCGAGGGGGTGATAGGGAGATTTGATAATAAAAACATTGGCACTGAGAAGTTGGTGACTGTTGGTGGCTTAACTTTGCTCGGAGAGCAAGCTGCTAATTATAATCTAAGTCAGCCGACGGCTCGGGCGAGTATTGCTAAGCGCGAGCTAGTTGTGACGGCAGTGACGGACACTAAGATTTACGATGGCTTAGCCAGTTCAACAAAAGTGCCGGTGCTCAGTAGTGGATCGCTAGCTTCAGGTGATACTGCGGCTTGGACGCAAAGCTTTGAGTCGGCGACTGTGGGTGCTAATAAAAAATTGATTGCTAGTGGAGTAGTTAGTGACGCTAATGGCGGTAATAATTATAAACTTAGTTTTGTGGAAGATGAAGCTGGGGTTATTAGTGAGGTGCTTAGTG
>CAYSXQ010000014.1:24102-26142 GCA_964435085.1 uncultured Gammaproteobacteria bacterium
AGCGGATTATTTTTATTTGACACCGACGATGGTCTTCAATTTGAGGCGACCGTCGAATTTGGTTAATTTCTTGTGGGAGTAGGCGACTTTACCGTTAGCTACGGAGTAGAGGGTGTCGTCGCGACCAACTTTGACATTGGCGCCAGGGGCATACTTAGTGCCACGCTGTCTGATAATGATTTGTCCAATCTTGATGGCCTCGCCGTGGTTAACTTTGACGCCCAAGCGCTTACCGGCGCTATCGCGGCCCAATCTTGTCGAGCCACCAGCTTTCTTATGAGCCATATGGGTTATTACTTATAAAGTATTAATATTTGAATTCAGGTTTCATCCTAACAAAGAGAGCAGTTTTTGTCAATATTAGCCAGAAATATCATATCTTTAGCTGTTTTTGCTCTATTGACAGCGATTTGGCAATAGCTGTATCGTTAATAGATAGGCGAACTTTAACAACTTTATGAAGGAGAGATTATGGCTTGGGAAATTAGCTATGAGTTTCTTGGTGGTACGGCCGATGGTAAAAATATGACCGGATCTTGTACCTTGCTTAGCTTTAGTGGCTATAGAAAAAAATTTCAGATATTGATTGATGCTGGCTTGATCCAGACTATTAATCCGAAGACTTTTTTTGAAGAGAATCTGAAGATATTGAGTCGCTTGAATCTGAAGCAGCTTGATGTGATAGTAGTGACGCATGCTCATGCTGATCATGCTTTGCTACTGGCTTTGTTGGTGCGTTGTGGTTTTAAGGGTCGAATTATTTGTACTAAAGAGACCGGAAAAATAATTCCGCGAGCGCTTAATGATAGCGTTAAGATTCAGGTTGAGGACAGTCGAAGCTTGAATAAAGAGAAGTTTGGTCGTGTTCGTGCTTTTAAAGGAAAACGGACAGAAAAAGCTGCTCCTTTGTATAATGCTGATGATGTAAAAGAAACTTGTAATTTGATTTTTAAATCAGGCTTTGTCTATGGTAAGTGGTATAATTTAATTGGCAAAGAGTTGTTTATTAAATTTTATAAATCTGGACACTTGCTTGGTGGGGCTATTTGCGTGATTAGATTAGAGGTTAAAGATGGTCAGTATAAGTACTTTGGGTTTACAGGTGACTTGGGTCGACAAGATGGTTTGATTTTGGCGGCGCCACAATTAATTAAGGATCCTCTTGATGTCTTGGTGATCGAATCTACTTATGGTGATAAGACTCACCCCGATCGAGCCTTGGAATTACCAAAGCTGTTTGAGTTGATCAAGGAAAGTCATCATAAGAGAGGCCGAGTTATAATACCAGCCTTTGCTTTGCATCGGACGCAAGAATTATTGTATCTGTTGTCTTATTATATGGACAAAGGAGAAATACCAAGGATGCCGATTTATGCTGATTCTCCAAGTGCAGCTGGCTATACCCAGATTTATGCTGAGAGTTGGCGTGAGGGTAAATTTACTAAAGCTAAGGAGCTGAAGTTTAATCCTTTTTGTCAGAAATCAAATAAGTTTTTGACGATTATAACTAATCCAAATGAGTCGTCCTTACTCGCTAAGTCGAAAAAGTCCTGTATTATAATTTCTTCGTCAGGTATGTGTAATGCCGGACGAGTGAAAAATCATTTGCAGTTTGCTTTGAAACGACCAGAGGTGGCTGTTTGTTTGGTTGGCTATATGAGTCATAATACTCTGGGAGGTATTTTGAAGAATGGCTCTCGAGTAGTGAAGGTTAATGGCTACCAAACGCCAGTTAATGCTAGCATTGTAGCGTTTGGTAGTTTTTCTGGACATGCTGATGGTCCGGAATTGAGTGCTTATGCGGAGGCGGTATTAAAGAAAAGACAAGCGTTGGTGAGTGATCAGAGAGTAGTCTTTATTACTCATGGAGAAGAGAAAGGTGCGGCGGCTTTAAAATTAAAATTAGAGCAGTCTTTGGATGATGTCAGGGTTATTGTTCCTAAACTAAACGAAAAACATTTTATTTAAACATAAATCCTTGCTAGGCTAGCAAGGATTTTTTTATGGTCGTAAATTTCTTGACACCCTAGAGGGGTATAG
>CAYSXQ010000015.1:0-9021 GCA_964435085.1 uncultured Gammaproteobacteria bacterium
GTCGCAAAAATACTGCGCTTATATGAATCTAAGTTCTCTAGAGAAATGCCGGTACCACGAGCCACACAGAGCTGAGCATCATCAGCAATAAAGACTGGCACATCAGTCGTCCGATAAATCAATTGATCAATATTTCTTAGCAAGGCCGTCCCACCCGAAAGCACCATACCCTTATCCATGATATCCGCCGACAACTCAGGCGGTGTCTGCGACAAAACATTCTTAATCGCACTGACAATCAATTCCAAGGAACTCTGCAGAGCTTCAGTCACGTCGTCAGAATTCACGATAATATTACGAGGTAGCCCCGTCAAAATATCACGACCCTTAATTTCAAAAGTTAATTTATCTTCCAAATACAAAGCACTGCCAATGTTAATCTTAATATCTTCGGCAGTTCGCTCACCAATCGAGAGATTGTACTTACGACGAATATGATCAGTGATTGCCGCATCAAATTTATTACCACCCACGCGCACTGAAGTCGCCACCACTACGCCACCGAGCGAGATAACCGCCATTTCCGCCGTACCACCACCAATATCCACAATCATGTGACCCGAAGCCGAGCCAATCGGAATATCCGCACCCACCGCCGCTGCAATCGGTTCTTTGATGATATAAGCTGCCTTGGCTCCCGCTGCAATAGTAGCATCGATAACCGCCCGACGCTCCGTCGAAGTAATACCAGCCGGCACTGCCACCATGACTTCCGGACGGAAAAGACGCATACCACCAAGCGCCTTGTTAATAAAGTACCTAAGCATCGCCTCAGTTGTATGGTAGTCAGCGATGACACCGTCCTTCAGTGGCTTAATCGCCAAAATATTATCAGGCGTTCGACCTAACATATCTTTAGCTTCATTACCAACCGCAATAATTTTTTTATCAATTGTAGAAATAGCTACCACACTCGGCTCATTAATAATAATGCCCTTCTTTGGGACATAGACGAGCGTATAGGTCGTGCCTAGATCGATACCAATTCTTTTTATAAACATAGTTTAGTAAAACGACAAAGAAAAGTTCTTATCAAAATCCAAATCATCCTTCCAGGTTATTTCCTTACCAAGCAAATTTGCGTGTAAACTCTGAGGTGAAAAAGACTTAATTGCTTTAGCAAAATTTAATCTTACTCTTAAATCATTAATATTACTACCTGGCTGCTTCTGTATAGTCAGCTGATAATTACCAGCACGTACTAACTGCCAAATATTATCAGGTAGCAAATAATCAAAAGACAAATGACCAATCTTACCCGGCTCAATTTCCAGCCAAGCACCAAAGTAAGTTTTACCAAGTTCTTCACCTACAGTCAAATCCTTCTCGCTACCAAAAAATCCTGCTGCCTTAATAAGTTTACTACCCTTTGGCACGAAGACTCGAGTATAGCTCTGATATTTACCAGTCTTCCAAGTATAAGTCCCAGTATTAGCATAATTCACCACCACTCGCGCCATTAAACCCTGACTAGTCTCTTCAAGCTGATAACTAATATTACGATTAATGACCGCATCAGTCTTCAGCGCCGCCAAATTAGCATCAACTACCAATAGATAATCATCATTAGTTTGCCGCACCGCTCCATCCCAGTTACTTGCCTGCAGGTAATTAGCCAACTCCTTATCATTAGCATAAACCAAGACATTTTTTCGATCTAAGTTATTCTTCAAAATATTTGTTATCTCTGGTCGCTTACTATCAAGATTAGCAATCAGTCGCTCATACATCAACTTCGTAATCCGCCCAATATCCTCTTTACGATTCCAACTAGAAAGCCCCAAAGACCCGTAATCCTTTTCTGTGGTCGACTGCAAGAGTTCCAAGAAATTATCTTTAGTGTAGATGCGTTGATCAATCTTAATCGGACCAGTAATCTCCAAAAGATCAATAATCAAATCAGGCACAATCGCCACCACAAAATCAAACTGGTCAGGACTTGCTGGTCTTGGTAATAGCTTATTCTCTTCCTTATAAAACCACGCCACCTTTTGTGCTGCTGTTGGCCAATCCGGTGACCAATTAGAATCACGGAAATACCAATTAGGCACTTTCAGATATTTAGCCAGTGGCGCTGGTGGAACTACCTTAAATTTATCTTTGACTGGCATATCCAAGTGATAAGAATCACTAGTGTTAAGCTTACTAATCTCGCCATTACTAACCTCCATCACTCCGTAACTACCAATAAAACCACCAGTCGGCCTAAGCTCATGCTTGTTTTGTAAAATAATCAACCAACGACTAGGACGGGGATAACCCATCGTACTAGGCAAAACTTGAGCATAGAAATTAGCTTCATCAACTGCCTTAATAAAAACATCCAACTTCTCATTAATCAAATCCAAATCAATCTGCATCAACTTTAAAAATTCTGGAGCTTTCAAAGTGGCCAGCCTCGTCTTCACTTCAGCTAAGTCTTCCTTAGCCAGAGCTAATTGCGGCCTAGCCGCTACCACCCCTCGCCACAAAGCCGCCTTTTGCTTAGCATCTAGCTTAGTATAATTCGGCAAAGAATAGTCCGGCAAAACAGCTAACACCGACAGAGAACTAGCCGTCAATTGCGAAGCCGTCTTAGTCATAGCCAGCGCCGCCTCAATCACCGTCTCTAAATCAGCCAATCGACCATGGAAATAAGGCGTATAAGCAATTGGCGTCCGTCTAATCTTCTGCGCATCAATCAAAGTCTGAGCAAATAATGTTTCTGCCTGTGCTAAATTAGCCTGTGCCTCGACAAACTGTTCGTCTTGATAATTAACCATGCTCTGCTCGAGCTTAGTCTTAGCTAGGACCGCATTTTGATAAGCGTCACGAATGTGCGGCATAATAAACCACAAATTAATCAAAGCCGCTACTACCAACACTACCGCACACCAGATGGCAATCGTCACTGCCATCATACCCGGACTCATAGGCTTCCGCGCACGATGAACTTTAAGCTTAGTACCAAGCTCTTGATAATACTTATCTACTAGATTTTTTGGTTTTTTAAACATAACTCGATATAGAAATATTATTCACTACGCAATGCTTCAATCGGATCCAACTTCGCCGCTCGCCTAGCCGGATACAAGCCAAAGACTACTCCAAAAATTACCGAAAACAAAAAGGCTACCACAAAGGCCTTAAGCGGAATAATAAACTGCCAGGCTAGACCATAAGCAGTTGCGCCCACCGCGATCAACCAAGACAAGGCAATACCAATGAGCGTGCCAACAATACCACCAATTAAAGTAATTAAAATTGATTCCAGCAAAAACTGCTGCATAATCTGATTGTAAGTAGCTCCCACCGCCTTACGCAAGCCAATCTCTGCTGTTCGCTCAGACACAATCACATACATAATATTCATAATACCTACCCCACCCACCACCAGTGACACCACAACAATAGCAAGTAGCAGCAAAGTAATCGCTCCCGTCACCGTCTTCAAAGTATCAAGCGCCTCCGTCATCGTACTAGTGCGAAAATCATCACGTGCCTCGTCAGTAATATCATGATTATTACGAATAATGTAGGTGGCCTCCGCGGCTGTGTCATCAGCCAAATTCTTATCAACCAACTGGTGCACTAACATCGTCACATAATCAACTCCCATCAATCTCTTCTGTAAAGTTCTAATTGGCAAATAAACAAAGTCATCAAAATCAATAAACATCACCGCTCCTCTTGGCGCCATCACTCCAATCACCTCAAACTTCTCTCGTCTTATTTGAATATACTGACCAATCGGATCAGCGTCACCAAACAATTTTTCCGCCATCTTCTGACCCAAGACGGCTACTTGAGCTAGACTACGATCATCAGCTTCTGTATAAAATCTTCCTCGACTAATCTTACTCGAATCAATTTCAACAAAGCTAGCGCTAACACCATAAACCAAGGCTCGTCTTAATTCATTGCCATAAGCCACCTGCTCCTGACTAAACATCGAGGCATAAGCCGCTTTCACATTCTTAGACTGTGACACCGCATCCATATCATCTAATGTCAGGCTCGTCACTTGCACACCCTGCACAATAGCATTGGATGATTCTGACTGACCAGCATTACCCCGTTTAGCATTAGGCACTTTCACTTCAGTCTGAATAATATCAGTTCCAAAAGACTCCACTTGACCAAGCACCAAAGAATAAATACCTTCACCAGCCGAATAAACCACAATCACCGAAGCAATACCAATCACAATACCCAAAACAGTCAAAGCTGTTCGAGCCTTATTACTAATCATCGTTCGCAGTGCTAATGCTACTGCATGTAAAGCCGCTCTATTATTCATAACGTAAAGCCTCAATTGGGCTTAGTCGACTCGCTTTGCGGGCCGGATAAAGTCCAAAAATTAAACCCACACTGACCGACACTGTCACCGCCAAAACTATCGACCACATTGAAATTGTAAAATCCCAATCATAACCGAGGTATCTCGCCCCCAAAGCAATTATCAACGAGATCAATTCACCCAAGATAATACCAATAATACCACCACTAACCGTAATACTAGCTGACTCTATCAAGAACTGCAGAATAATATCCTTACTGCTAGCACCAAGTGCCTTACGTAGACCAATTTCACGAGTCCGACTAGTCACTCGCACCAACATGATATTCATAATACCTACACCACCCACCAACAAAGATAAAGACGCCATCGCTGCCAAGAAAAATCGCAAAGCATTAGTAATATTAGTTAATAGATCCAAAGCTGCAGCTGCACTACGAACCGAAAAATCATCGCTCTCGCCACTTTGATCACGAATATCATGACGATCACGTAAAACAACTCTAATCCCTTCCATCGTTTCTTCTAAATATTTCTCATCATCAATTTTAATACGAACAATGGCTAAATTATTCACACCTGCCACTAATCGCTGCATAGTTTTAGCTGGAATAATAATTTGATTGTCATTGTCCTGAAAAGCCACCGTCCCGCGCTTCGCTACCGTACCAATCACCTCATAATTTTGATTCTTGATCTTGATAATCTGACCGATTGGATTAGTTTGATTAAAAATCTCGTTCTTGGCAGTGTCACCAATTACTGCCACCTTAGCCATGCCTCGCTCCTCTGCTTCAGTAAAGAAGCGACCAGTAGCAATTTCCATACCTTCAACAGTCAAATAATCAACGGTTACGCCGTTGAGATTAGGGCTGTACTGCTCACCATTCCAGGTGACATTAGCCGTACCACGCACATAGCCACCCACGGCTGTCACATGTGGCAAAGTATTATTATTCTTTAGTGCCTCGGCATCGTCATAAGTTAAGGTCGTCACATTAACTCCATAAACAGCTGCTGGCGGACCTTTTTCTTCTGATTTACCAGGAGTAATACCAATAACATTAGAACCCAAACTCTTCACCTGACCCAATATCAAACTCTGCGCACCATTACCAATACCCACAATGACAATCACCGCCGCTACACCAATAATGACGCCGAGCATCGTCAAAAAACTGCTCTTTTTATTATGAGTCAGGCTCTTAAAAGAGCTTACTATTAAATTAGCGAAAAAGTTATAAACCTGAGGCATCAGCGTGGCTAATTTAAATTATTTTAATAATTCCTCGCCAGTCGCAATCCTTCGGTGTTTCACCAGTTGATCATCAACCAGTTCACCATCACGAATCTTCAAAATTCTCTTAGCATGCTCTGAGGTAAAGGTCTCATGAGTAACCAAAATAATAGTATTTCCGGCTTCATTCAAATCTTGCAAAATCTTCATAACAGCAAGACCTGACTTTGAGTCAAGGTTACCAGTCGGTTCATCAGCAAAGATAATCGACGGTTCATTAACCAAGGCCCGAGCAATCGCTACTCTTTGCTTCTCACCACCGGAGATTTGATTAGTATAGTAATCTAAGCGATGCGATAGACCAACTCGCTCCAAAACATCGCGAGCTACCTTCTCTGGATTATTTATCTTCTTACGACTATAGAGTAGCGGCAACATGACATTTTCTAAGACGCTAGTACGTGGCAATAGATTGAAAGACTGAAAAACAAAACCAATCTTCTCATTACGCATCCGTGCTAGTTCCAAATCATCAAGCTCTGTGACGTTTTCATTCTCAAAAAGATAGGTACCTGAAGTGGCTCGATCCAAAAAACCCAAAATATGCATCAGAGTTGATTTACCAGAACCAGAAGGACCCATAATTGAAATAAACTCACCTGGCAAAATACTAAAACTAACGCCATGCAGCACCTGAGTCACCACCTCGTCAGTAGTAAAAGATTTTTTTAATTTTTTGACTTCAATTAAGCTCATTTATTTAGTAGTACTCTTAGTAGAAGTGATAACCTCTTCGCCGCTAGCAATACCAGAGATAACCTCAACTAAACCATTGTCGCCACTCATACCTAGCTGCACTTGATTCTCTTTTACAACTTGATCTTTTAAAGTTTTAACAATCTTTATATTAGCTTGCTCTATCACCGCTCGTGCTGGAATCATTACGATATTCTGACGACTATCAGTTATAATCTTAGCCGTTGCTGTCATACCAGACTTAATCTCTCTTTCACCGCTAGGCGTAAAGCTAATCTTCACCTTATAGTAAGTCACACCCTGAATAATAGTCTCAGCCGGCTCAACAAAATTAACCAAAGCCTCAAATTCCACGTCCTCACCAAAGGCATCTAGATAAACAGAAGCCTTATTACCAATTTTAACCTTAGCAATATCTGTTTCTGACACATCAATCTCAATCGAAAAATTATTATTAGCAATCATTCCGATTACCGCTTGACCAGGCACCGCTTGCTCACCAGCTTGATAGGCAATCTTAGTAATCACACCGTCATTAGGAGCAATAATACGATTATTACTGATTTGATTATTAATCAAATCAACATTAGCCTCTGCTTGTCGCACCTGACCCTGCTCCAACATCACATCCTCTACTCTAGCCTTAGCTAAAGTTTTATTTAACTGAGCCTTAGCTACCGACAAACGAGACTGTGCAGCTGACATCAATTGTTCACGATTAGACAAGGCATTAGTAAGAGCATTAGCTGTTTTAGTAATAGCCTCATCCAAAGCCGCACTAGCCGCATTAACGTTAGTTTCATAAGCTATCACCGCATCATCCCAAGCTTGCTTATTAGTTTCCAAGGTAGTAATCGCGGCACTGACAGCTGTTTGCTGAGCGCTGATAGTCGCCTTAGCCGCATCTATCTCTGTCTGTGTAAAGCTAGGTGAATCAATACTAGACTCTAAAGCCGAGAAACAATAAGTCAAAGCTCGCAAACTTTCGTTTAGAGCACTGATGGCGCGCTGGTAATTTACTTCAGTATTAGCCGTAGTAGGAGCCTCGCTCTGAGCAAGGCTCAACAAATTCTTTGCTGAATTATAAGTAGTATTTGTCAAAGTTAAATAACTACTGTTTTTCTTACTAAAGCTACCGGAAATATTAACATCTAAAAGATAGCGATTAACCGCATCAAGACCGGTACTAGCCACTGGTAATTTATTTTGCAAACTAGTAATCAAAGAATTTTGTTTATTATCAATCGCTTTCTGATAAGTCTTCTTAGCATTATCTAGAGCGGTTCGCGCCTGGCTAACTGCCTTAGAACTAGAGTTGTTAATATTTTGACTATCTTTTTCGGCTTGATTTACAGCCTCCTGAGTTTTAACATCAGTCGTCTCTAAATCCTTCAAAGCTGATTCATAATTAGCCTGAGCCACTGCCTTGTCTTCAGCGCTTGCTCCTGATACCAATTTAGACAATTGAGCACGAGCAATTGAAAGTCTAGCCTGAGCCTCTTTTAGCTTAATTAACAAATCGCTCTTATCCAGCTCAGCAAGAACCGTTCCACCAGTCACCGTATCACCAATTTTAACATTGACTACAGCAATTCTGCCGGCAGCTGCAAAGTTCAAATCCAATTCTTTCTCTGGCTTAATCGTACCAGTTTCAGAAACAGTCTGTGTCAAATCACCCATTAAAGCAGTTGCCGTATTGTATTCAACCTTTGGCTTACCATTGAGACTTGCTATCACAATACCGCCAACAATTAGTACAGCAACAATAGCCCAAATAATAATTTTCTTTCTTTTTGTCATATTTTCTTTATTTATAAATAATATAGCACAGAAATCGGTAAATTAGAAACCAAGCAAATAAATTTCTTCCACCAAGTCCAAACCAAATTCTTGCCTAACTTTATCTTTAATTAATTTAATTAGTTCAAGCACATCACTAGCACTAGCCTCCTGATTATTAACAATCACATTGGCGTGATGCTTACTAATACTAGCTCCTCCACAAACAAAACCTTTCAAAGCCAAGCTCTCTACCAATGTGCCGGCTGCCAATTTACCACCCTTAGTAGCTCCGGCTCTAATCAATGACTCTATTGCCTCAGAAGCTTCTGTCAGATCACTGACAAGCAAATTTTTAAATACTGAGCCAGCACTAGCTTCTGGCGGTAATTTAGCTTGTCTTTGAGCAATAATAGCTACGCTCTCCGCCAGCAAAGCTTCACTACTGGCACCTGTCAGACCAAAAGCTGCTCGCCAAATTATTTTCCCAGCATCTAGCTTAAAGCCACTGCTGCGATAATTAAAATCGCAAAATTGCTTATCCAAACGCCCAAATTGACCATTTTCCACATCGTAATACTCTACCCAGAGTATATTATCCTTTACTTCACCGCCATAAGCTCCAGCATTACCTCGCACCGCCCCACCAACCGTACCAGGAATACCCGAGGCCCAAACTAGACCAGCCAAAGACCCTTCAATACTAGCTGTTACTAATTTTTCTAAAGCGAGACCAGCTCCAGCTATCATAACCCCATCTAAAACCGATAACTCATCATTAAGCAAATGGATAACTAAGCCCTTATAACCCTTATCATTAATTAATAAATTACTACCACCGCCTAGGACAAAATAAGGCAATTGCTGACGCTTAGCCCAATCCACCGCCTCCACTAACTCTTCTTTCGAGGTAACTTCCACAAAATAACTAGCCGGACCGCCAATTTTGAAAGTCGTATAAGGAGCCAAA
>CAYSXQ010000015.1:9121-25035 GCA_964435085.1 uncultured Gammaproteobacteria bacterium
TTCCACAAAATAACTAGCCGGACCGCCAATTTTGAAAGTCGTATAAGGAGCCAAAATAATACTTTCTTGTATTTTTTGTTGGAACATCGAATTAATTTCAAATTTAAAATTTAAAATTTAAAAACAATTTTAAATTCTCTAATGTCTTAATTTTGAAACACTAAATATGCTATCTTGTCATTCCTGACCTCCGCTGGTTCATAATATAGTAATGATTAGTGAGGTTGTAAAATTAAAAATTGTTTTTAAATTTTAAATTTTAAATTTGAAATTAATCTCTCTCCCACCCTAAATACATCACCCGCCCCCATTAACAAAAGCAGATCCCCCTCTTGTAAGCTATCTCTTAGCATTTTTTCAGCTTTTTGTAAATCCTCAGCGTAATCAAGCGCTAAGCCTGGTTGTCTAGACTCAATCTGCTCAATCAAGCTTGCACTACGAAAATCATCATCACTTTCTCGAGAACTAGCATAAATTTCTAAAACAATTAACTCATCAGCTAGCTCAAAACTACCAGCAAAGTCATTCAACAAAACCTTAGTCCGACTGTAAGTATGCGGATGAAATAGAACTTTAATTTTTTTATCAGGATAAGCTTCTTTGACAGCCGCCAAAGTAGCTCTAATTTCAGTTGGGTGATGAGCGTAGTCATCAATAATCACAGCGCCTTTATACTCGCCCATTTTCTCCAAACGACGTGCCGTGCCGGTAAATTCACCGATCCAAGTTCTAATAGCTAGTAGATCAACACCAATCTCTAGCGCCAAGGATATTACGGCCAGAGCATTAGCTAAATTATGACGACCAAGCAAAGCAATTGAAAAATCACCCAAATCTTCACCATCTAAGCTTAATTTAAAATATTGCCTACCGGCATGATATTTACATTCACTAGCAACTAAATTAGCTGCTCCCCCCAGAACACTATAACTAACCACCTTACTAGCGCTAGCGCTAGCCAAATCTTTCACCAACTTATCATCAAAATTAGCCACCAACAAACCATTCTTAGGCAGTTTTGCTATAAAATCAGCAAAAACCTTTGTATAACTAGCTTGATCCGGGAAAAAATCAGGATGATCATAATCAATATTGTTAAGTACTGCTATTTTAGGTTTAAACCAACTAAGTTTATTCTGATATTCATCAGCTTCAATAATTAAATAATTAGACTTACCGAACAAAGTCGCCCCTTGAAATTGTGGCACAAAAGCACCTACCATCACACTTGGTGATAAGCCAACTTTATCGAGCAAGAAACCTAGCCAAGCCGTCGTTGTCGTCTTGCCATGAGAACCGCACACTGCTACACCATGACTCTGATTAAAAACCAAGGCCAAGGCTTCAGCATAAGTCACAACCTTCATCCGAGCAGCTATAGCTGCAGCGAGCTCAGGATTACTTTTGTTATAAGCGGTTGAGTAAATTACCAAATCAGTATCACTGGGAATATTTGTCGCCACAAAGCCCAAACGCACATCAGCTCCAATCTTAGTCAGCACTTGATCAGTCATAAAAACCTCAGCCACATCACTACCAACAATTTCCTTGCCTAAACCAGATAAATACTGAGCCAACATTGTCATGCCCACTCCTTTAATACCAATAAAATAAATTTTCTTAATTTTATCTAAATCCATAAGCTACTTAACTTCCATTTGCTCCACTATCAAATCAAAAAACTTCTTATTACTTTCTCTTGGCAAGGCCTTAAGCAAATTAGACCCTAAATTAGCCATGCTCTGCTTATCAGCTAGCAAGTTTTTAATACTCGACACAAAAGTCCAAGCTGTAGTTTTTTGCTGATCAAGCTGTAAAGCCGCATTTCGCTCTACAAAATACTGAGCATTAGCCTCTTGATGTGACTGCGGCAAAGGCAACAGCACTATTGGCTTAGCCAAATAACTAAATTCCGTTATAAAACCCATACCTGCTCGTGACACAATCAAATCAGCTGCAGCATAAGCTTTGGCCATTCCTGCTGGCCCAGATAACTCCAAGCTATGATAACGAGGATTTTGATTTACCGCACTACTTTTATTCTTACCAGTAACATGAATAACCTGACAACTCTGAGTTAAATTATATAAATTATCCAGCACTAGCTTATTAATCGCAATCGATCCGGTACCCCCTGACAACACTAGGACCACCGGCAAGCTATCATCAAAACCAAAACTAGTCCTAGCTGCCCCAGGATCAATTTGTCTAGCCGCTCTAACTTCAGCTCGAATAGGGCAACCGGTTAAACGTGCCTTAGGATAAAACTTTTTAGATTCTGGCAGAGTAATAGCCACCCTGTTAGCCAACTTAGCCATAATACGATTAGCTAAACCAGGCACAATATCAAGCTGCAAAATTACAATCCTCACACGACAGAGCCAAGCAGCTATAGCAAGTCCCACGCTAACAAAACTACCAGCACTAACCACTAATCTTGGGCGGTATTTAATAATCAAATAAAAAGCCTGCAAAATTCCATAGACAACAAAAAAAGGATCAATAAAATTCCACCAAGAAAAATATCGTCGCAATTTACCACTGGCAATTGAGTGATAAAGCAAACCTTGCTCAGTCACCACCTCTCGCTCAACACCATCTTTAGTACCAACAAACTGGCACTCACAATGACCTTGCAAATCCTGAGCTAAAGCTAGCATAGGAGTCACTGACCCCAAAGTACCACCACCGCTTAAAAAAATTATCTTTTTATTATTATCCATATTTCTGTTGTCGACTAATGTTAGCAAGGACACCTAGCGCAAATAGTGATGACATCAAAGACGAGCCACCATAACTAATAAGCGGCAAAGGAATGCCTGTCATAGGTAAGATATTAATAATACCACCGATATTAAAAATAGTTTGAATCGCTATCCAAGCCGTAATACCAGCTGCTAAATATTTAGCAAAATCATCATTATTATTTTTCGCAATAGTAAAACCTTTATAAAACAAACTAAAGAACAGAGCGATTAATACCAAACAAAATACCAAACCAATCTCCTCAGCAATCACCGCAAAAATAAAATCATTATGCACTTCTGGTAAATTCAAATATTTCTGACGACTATTACCGATTCCACGACCAAACCAACCACCAGAACCAATAGCAATTAGCGATTGATTCACCTGATAACAAGCACCCATCGGATCAAAACTGGCATCTAGCACGCAGTGAAAACGATTTTTTTGGTGATCACTCACTGACACCAAAGCACCCAAACAAATCATTGCCGCCAAACAAATCATTGCCAAATGACGAATCTGAACACCACTAATAAAAAATATCACAAAAACAGCTCCGGACAAAATAATCAAAGTTCCTAAATCAGGCTGAAACAAAATTAAAGCAGCGATCAGCGCATAAATAGCAATAAACGGCAATATATTATCACCACTACTGCCAGCACCGCGATGCTTAGCAAACCAAGCCGACAAATAAATCACAAAAAATAACTTGATAATTTCTGTCGGCTGAAAAGTAACTAAGCCAAATAAATCAAGCCAACTACGAGAACCGTTAACAACCTTAGACATACCAGGAATAAACAAAGCTACTAACAAAGCAATTGACAACAATAACAAAGGCCAGGCTATTTTTTTCCAAAATTGATAAGGTATTCTCGAAGCACACCAAAAAGCCACCAATCCCATCCCAGCAAATACTAATTGACGCTTAAAAAAATAATAAGCATCTTGATGAGTCTCATAAGCAATTACTGAGGAGGCAGACGATAGCATTAATAAACCAAAAGCCAAGAGTACCATTATCACTATCAAAAGCCAGCGATCAATCGGTCGCTGGCGAGAACCCACACTTTGAACTTGTCGAACAAAATTATCGAACATAGCTAACGACAATTTTTAATTTTTTGTAACAAACTAAATCATTCGATCTAATATAAATAGCGCAATGCCCACCGCCGCACTCACACCAGCTACCACCCAAAAACGCATTACTATCTTAGATTCGAGCCAACCAATCGCTTCAAAGTGATGATGAATTGGTGCTGACAAAAATACCTTTTTACCTTTACGAAGCCTCTTTGAAGTTAGCTGGATAATTACTGACAAGGACTCAATCACAAAAATAGAGCCGATAATTAGTAAAAATGGTGCCGTATCAGTCAACATCGCAATAATACCTAAAGTAATACCTAAACTCATCGCCCCCGTATCCCCCATATAAAATCTTGCCGGTGTAATATTGAACCACAAGAAAGCCAATAAGGCGCCTACGATCACGGCACAAAAAACTGCTAAGTTTTCCTTACCCATCATCAAGGCAATTACGCCATAGGCCATATAACTATTAAGCAAAACGCCTCCGGCCAAACCATCAAGACCGTCAGTTTCATTGACGCTAAAAGCTGTCGCCACAATCACTATGATAAAAACCGGAATGTACCACCAACCTAAATCAAAACTCTGCCAAAAGGGAATAGTAAACAAAGTCTTACCTAATTTAAAATAAAACCAACAAGCACCAATCGAAGCAATCAAAGTATAAATCGCCAAACGATGCTTAATTGTTAAACCGCCACCGCCCAAGGACCCTTTACCACGCACATCCAACCAATCATCAAAGAGACCCACCAAAGCCGAGGCCACTAAAACGCCTATTGGCAACCAAGTCTCTGTTCTTTCCAAAAAATTCATATGTCCCCAAAAAGTATCGGGCCATAAAATAGACAACCAATTAAACACAATCGCAAAAGCTAGCACCGTCAACCAAATCAATACTCCGCCCATTGTCGGTGTACCACTTTTTTTGGCATGTAGCTGAGAAAAAATTGGTGTCTGACCGCTGTTACGAATCTGCTTGCCTAATTTATATTTATACAAAAATTTAGTCCACAAAGGAGTCCAAATCATCGTCACTACAAAAGCCAGCGAGCCTAACAATAAGATTTTAATAATTGCAGCTTTATCCATATTAGAATTTAATATTAACAAAATTGATTAAATAAGTAGCATAAATACCCAAAGCCATAAAAACATTAATGACAATAGCACTATTCACAGCTAAATAACTAAGTAAGTGATCTTTTTTTAGCCAACTCATAGCCAGTACCATATTCAATAAACCCAAAAGAAAACCGGTCAGAGGCAAAAAATAAAGTCTGATTGGCGGACCAATCAAGTCAGTACCAAACAGAATATTATAATGTAAGTTAATATTCTCTTGTGGTGAATTTTTTACTATCAAATAAGTAAAAACCAAGTTAGCGATAACTCCTACTACCCATAAAACCAAATAAACCCTCAGCACCAAAATAGCCACAAAGGCTTGCCAATCATCCCTGATTCTATTTTGAGCTAATTTAAAAAAGGTTAAGGTTTTTTGAGTAAAATTCATATTTATCCAGTCTACCATAGAATTTTGGAAAATAAAACCTGTATCACGTCATTGACTTTTTGAATATTTATCAGTCCAATAAAATCTCTGGCCCGGCACTCGATCAATAATTTTTCTCCAAACAATTATGTGCTATAATAATAGCACCTATGTCTAAATCTAGTCCCAAGCAATCAAATGCTTTCAAATTGATTGATAATCTTATCAACTTCGCTATTTATCACGAAGCCGATAGTATTCATCTAGAGAAATCCTCAAGTGACAATGCTATCGCCGTTCATTACTTTGGTGCTAAGGAGCTTAATTCTACTTGGACGCTACCAACAAGCACTGGCTCACTAATTTGGGACAAACTCCGCACTCTAGCCAACATCGATGAACAACAAAATTCTGGCTATTTTCTATTAACCAGCGCCTGTGGACCGCTCCACTGCCAAGTAGAAAGCTTAGGAGCTAAAGATTTTACCCGCCTAATCATCAAAGCAAAACAACATCAACATAACGCCAGCTGGTCCAGCGCTCAATTTGACAGCAAGGTCGCTGACCAAGTTTTAACCATCATTAATGGCAAAGGATTAGCCATCTTAAGTGGTGCTGACCAAGCTTTCGTCACCCAGCTCATTTACATACTCCTCAGCAGCCTTAGTCACGACAGAGCCTGTCTGGCTAGTCTCGAGGCACCAATTATGGCTAGCCTCCCCGAAGTCAATCAGTGTCAGTGGCAAGCCGGCCAAGGTACTAGCTACAATAACCTCTTTAAGCACATCCTCGATCAAGACCCAGACATCATTTACGCTAGCCACTTAGAAAAAATCGACCCTCATCAACTATCACAAGCAGCTAGCAACAAATTAATTCTTACTGTTAGTAATCAGAGTTCAATTCTCGATATCATCAAGCAATTACTTAGCCAGCCGGACAAGCAGCAAGTCTTAAGTAAGCTCAAATTCATTCTCAATGTCCATCTTGTCAAACAAAATTGCCCTCATTGTCTAGAGAGCTATCACCTATCAACCAAAGACGCCGAACATTTAGCCGACATCACCAAGCTTAGCTTAGCCGACATCAAAGCCACTGACTTTGCCTACAGTCGCGGTTGTCTCAATTGTAATTTTCAGGCTAGTACTAATAACATCCCCCTCTACGACGCCTTTTTTCCTGACTCAGAATTAATTAAAACCTTAATCAAGCAAGGCTTTAACAAAAAAACTCCAGCCCTCATAGCTAGCACCTTAGATTTAAATGCTCTCGAAGACGCCTGGCTCAAAGCTCAGCTCAAATTAATCAGCCCCTTGGAAATAATTAATCAATTCGGAAACAACTAATTACTATGAAGATAGCTAAGTCAAAAAGAGAACCGAATTTTTCCGAACAAAGTCTTACCAGTCTCTACAAAAGTTTAGCCTCTGGAGCCAAAGGCTTAAGTAGCAACGAAGCTCGCCTTCGTCTTAAAAAATTCGGCAGCAACGAAATCGCTCAAGCTAAAAGATTCGCTCCTCTTTGGCAATTTTTAGCTAATTTCAAAAATCCCCTTATCATCATTTTGATTATTGCTGCCATTATCTCTGGCGCCACCGGCTCAATCAAAAACGCCTTCATTATTCTGTCCATGATCTTACTCAGCACCGTCTTGAATTTCTACCAAGAATTTAAATCAGCCAAAGCCGCCAGCAAAATCGCCAAACAACTCCAACTCAAAGTCACCGCCTTACGCTCTGGACAAAAACTAGAGATTCTTACCAAAGACATCGTACCTGGAGACATCCTCTGCCTCGCCGCTGGCTCCATCATCGCCGCTGATGGCCGACTCATCGAAGCTGATGACTTTTTTGTTAACGAATCAACTCTTACCGGGGAAAGCTTCCCTGTCGAAAAAACCACCACTACTTCAGGCAAAGAATCCTCACTCCTCGCTGGCACAACTGTCGTCTCTGGCTTTGGCAAAATGCTCGTCACAAACACTGGATCAAGTACCCAATTTGGTCAAATTGCCAAAAGCCTAGCGGGCAAAGAAGAAATCAATGCTTTTGAAAAAGGCGTACTTAGCTTTGGCATGATCATTGTCAAAGCCATTATCTTTATCGTTCTCATCGTCTTCTTTATTAACGCCCTCCTCCATCGTGACCTCATTGAATCATTCCTCTTTTCCCTTGCTATCGCCGTTGGCGTCACACCAGAACTCCTACCGGTCATTCTCGCCATCAATATGGGCAAGGCTTCAGTCAACATGGCTAAGCGCGGTGTCATCGTCAAACGTCTTGATTGCATCCCTGACTTCGGCTCCATGGACCTACTCTGCACCGACAAAACTGGCACCCTAACTCAAGACAAAATTACCTTAGTTAAATTCACCGATGTTGCTGGTGGCAGCGATGATTCAGTTCTACGCTTAGCTTACATTAATGGCTATTTTGAAACTGGTATCAAGAGCTTACTCGACAAAGCTATTCTCGACTTCCGCACCCTCGAACTAAATCATCTCACTAAAATTGATGAAATACCCTATGACTTCCTCCGCCGCCGTTCTTCAATCATCTTCAGCGATCAAGACCAAAAAATCATGGTCACCAAAGGCGCTCCCGAAGAAATCTTTAAAATCTGCACTCACTATCATCTAGATTGTGATGAACACTTAACTGCTGCTCGTCTACAACAATTCCAGCACTACTATGAAGACCTCAGTCGCCAAGGCTTCCGCGTACTTGCTATCGCCACCAAACACCTCGCCAGCGAAGAAAGCTCGCACATCGAAAACAACATGACTCTCAAAGGCTTTGTCGCCTTCTACGACCCACCTAAGCAAGATATCAAACCTACTCTTAATTTCATCAAAGATCACGGCATTGAAATCAAAATTCTAACCGGTGATAGCGCCCTAGTTACTGCCAAAATCTGCCAGGAACTAGGACTTGAAATCAAAGGCATCGTTACCGGTGAAGAACTAGACATCAACCATCTTAGCGACGAAGCTCTCGCCATCAAGGTTGCTGGAGCCACTATTTGCGCCCGTCTCTCTCCTAGCCAGAAAGAACGCATCATTCTCGCCATGAAAAAAAGCGGCAAAGTTGTTGGCTATCTCGGTGACGGCATCAATGACGCGCCTGCCCTCAAAGCAGCTGACGTTGGTATTAGCGTTGATAACGCCGTCGACATTGCCAAGGATAGCGCTGACATCATCTTAGTCAAAAAAGGTCTAGCTGAAATTATGGAAGGCGTCATCGAAGGTCGTCGCACCTTCGGTAATGCCATGAAATACATGCTCATGAGTCTATCCTCTAATTTTGGCAACATGTTCTCCATGATTGGCGCCGCTCTCTTCCTACCTTTTCTACCCATGACAGCAAGTCAAATCTTACTCAATAATTTCATTTACGACGTCGCCCAACTCTCCCTCCCTTCTGACAATGTTGATGCCGAATATCTAGCCAAGCCTAAGCAGTGGAATCTCAAATTCATAACCCGCTACATGCTAGTCTTTGGTCCCATCAGCTCTCTCTTTGACTTCTTTACCTTCTGGATCCTTTACAACTCCATGCATCTTACTGGTGGTGCTTTCCAAGCCGGCTGGTTCCTTGAGTCCCTTGCCACGCAAGTCTTAGTCATCTATGTCATCCGCACTCGCAAGATTCCCTTCCTCCAGTCTCGCCCATCTAGCCTCCTTGCGCTCAGCACCGTCTGCGCCGTCTTCTTCGCCCTCATTCTTGTCACTACCAAACTCGGCCAAGTCTTCGGCTTTACAGTCCTTTCCTTTGGTACCATTGGCCTCATTGCCACCCTAGTCGTTTCTTATCTAATCATCGTTGAAGCTGCTAAACAAATCTTCTATCGCAAGTTTCATCAGCCGGATGCGTGATGAAAAAGTCAAAAATAGAAAGTTAGAAAGTTAAAAGTCCTCAATTAAAAAAAGCTTCTCAGACATCGAGAAGCTTTTTTGTATTTAATTTTTATCTGAATTTCTCAACTATACCAGGCAAATGACTCATGAGCTCATCAATCTCTTCTTTAGTATTATTCCTACCAAAGCTAAAACGAATCGCACTACGAGCCGCCAGTGGCTCATAGCCCATTGCCAGCAGAGCAGCCGAGGGCTTAGAACTGTTAGACGCACAAGCCGAGCCTGTAGAGACAGCAATACCGGCCTCCATAGCCAGTGCCATCAGCAAAGACTCACCATCAGCACCCACAAAAGAAATATGAGCATGAGACGGAGAGCTATTATCTAAATCGGTATTTAAAATAATCTTAGGAATTTCTTTTTTCACTCTCGCCACAAAATAATTTCTCAATTCCAAGATCTGTTGATTATTTTTTTGCTGATCACGCTTAACTATTTCCAAAGCCTTAGCCAAACCAACGACACCAGGAACATTCAACGTACCGCTACGTAAATTTCTTTCGTGGTGACCGCCAAGAGTTAGCGGTAAAAGCGGCACAGCTTCTTTAACCATAAGGGCGCCAATACCTTTCGGACCATAAATCTTATGAGCCGACATCGATAACATATCCAGCTTTAATTCAGAAAAATCAGTAGTCAAAAAATTAATAGCTTGAGTGGCGTCAGTATGAAAATATACTTTTAGTGGCGGGATCAATCTCTCACCAGTTGCTAGCGACTGCCAAGTTTTAAATCTTTGCTCATTAGTCTTTTCTATCAGTCGACCAATCTGCTTGATAGGTTGAATAACCCCCACTTCGCTATTAACATACATAATCGAAACCAAAACCGTATTATCCTTAATAGCATTTACAACAGCATCCACTTCGACTAGACCCTTAGCATTAACTGGCAAATAAGTAATTTCAGCAAGACCCTCTGCTTCCAATTGCCTGCAAGGCTCCAAAATAGCATCATGCTCGATAAGGCTTGTAACGATATGCGGTCTGGCCACAGAGGCCTTAGCCAAGGCTTTAATCAAGCCAAATAAAGCCAAGTTATTAGCTTCAGTCGCCCCCGAACAAAAAATTACTTCCGAAGGAGTGATATTAAAAAATTTAGCCGTCTCGCGCCGAGCTTTATCAACCGCGAGCGCCGCTTCCTGGCCAAAACTATGCACTGACGAAGCATTACCAAACTTCTCAGAGAAATAAGGCAACATAGCCGTCAGTACTTCTCCGTCGAGTGGCGTTGTCGCACTATGATCAAAATAAATCCTATTCATCGTCGTCTTCTTCGAGTGCTTCAACAGATTTTACTTGTGGCACATCGAGCTTTAATTGCGGTTCAACACCTTCTTTAATACTCATCATCGCCATGGCACAACCATTACACATACCAATCAATCGCAAAGTCACTACGCCAGTAGCCTCATCAAAACTGATAAATTCCATATCACCGCCATCAGCCTGGACTGTTGGACGTAATTTATCTAAGGAATCCTTAATTTTTTGGTCAAATTCAGTCATATCATTATTAGTCAAATATAATTACCACTACCATACTAATAAATAAGCACTTTGTCAAATATCATAAACCCTCTTCCTAGACCCTACTCTTTAAATTTTTATCAACTCAACAAAACTCTTTAGTCAACAAAATAAAGGTATTTTAAACCACAATACCCCAAGTTCCACAAGTTGAAAAAAGGACCAAGTCTTGGTAAGATGATGATAATAATTTTTTTAGTCATGGAAACTCTACGTGAAAAAATCGCCCCCCAGAATATCGAAGCCGAAACTCAAATACTCGGTGCTTTATTAGTAGACAGAAATAGCATGATCAAAATCGCTGACATGATTCGCAGCGAAGATTTTTACAAAGACGCCAATGGTATCATCTATGGCGCCATGATGGAACTCTACTCCAAGCACAACCCCATCGACATCTTAAGCCTCTCCAGCAAACTCATCGAGAAAAATAAATTAGAAGCCGTCGGTGGTCGCAGTTATCTGGCCAGTCTAGCCAGTGCCATCGCCAGTGCCACTAACATCGAGTACTACGCCCAAATCGTTCAAAAGAAAGCCACCCTTCGCCGCCTCATCGACGCCGCTTCACAAATCACTAACCTCGGCTACCAAGAAGAGGAAGAGCTCGACTCCATTCTCGACCAAGCCGAACAAAAACTCTTCAACGTCTCGCAAAACGTCCTCAAACAAAACTTCTCACCCATCGAAAATCTCTTAGCCAGCGCCTTCGATCGTATCGACGAACTCCACAAACAAAGCGGCAAATTACGTGGATTACCAACTGGCTTCCACGAGCTCGACAATCTCCTTGCCGGCCTACAAAATTCCGACCTCATAATTCTCGCGGCGCGACCTTCCGTCGGCAAGACCTCGCTCGCCATGGACCTCGCCCGCCAAGTCGCTATCGGCAGCAAAAAAGCCGTCGGCGTCTTTAGTCTCGAAATGAGCAAGGAACAGCTTGTCGATAGAATGCTTTGCGCCCAAGCCAATGTCAGTCTCTGGAAGATGCGCACCGGCAAGCTCTCCGACAACGAAGCCGAAGACGACTTTGCCAAGATCGGTCAAGCCATGGGTGAATTATCCGAAGCTCCTATCTACATCGACGACTCAGCTGGTCTCAACATCATGGAAATCCGCACTAAGGCACGTCGCTTGCAAATGGAAAAAGGCTTAAGTCTACTAATCATCGACTACTTACAACTCATGGAAGGTCGCGGCAAATACAAAGACAACCGCGTCCAAGAAGTTTCCGAAATCTCTCGTTCACTCAAGATTATCGCCAAAGAATTAAATATACCTGTCCTTGCTCTCTCCCAGCTGTCCCGAGCTGTCGAACAATCCAAGCCAGCCATTCCAAAGCTCTCTCACTTGCGTGAATCTGGTTCTATCGAACAAGACGCCGACGTCGTCATGTTCGTCTATCGTCGTGGTGCCGATCGAAACTACGATCTCAACAACCTCACAGATGATGAAAAATCCCAAGCCTCCATCTATGTTGCCAAACACAGAAACGGACCTATCGGCATGGTCGACTTGCGTTTTGATGGCGAAACCGTTAGTTTTAAAAATGACGCTAGACAAAAAGGCTATAGCGATGCGCCAGAATTCTAGTCCGCAAGGACTAGCCCCGCGCAGCTCCTCCAAAGGAGCGAAGTGGGGTATCTCATTAACTTCCAACACTAATAAATAATTTAAATATAAACATATGTTCAACAAACTCAAGCAAATCAAAGACCTTCGTGACCAAGCCAAAACCATGCAAAGCGCTCTCGCTAGCGAAAGCATCACTTATGAAAAAAACGGCATCAGTATCACTATGGATGGCAATATGACCGTTACCAATCTCACTATCAGTGACAAAAGCAGTAGCGACCTAGAACGCAATCTCATCAGCGCCTACAATGAATCCATCAAAAAAGCTCAGCAAGTCATGGCCAAGAAAATGCAAGAAATAGGCGGACTACCTAATCTGACCGAGCTTCTCAAAGGCTAATTATGGCTTATCCTCGCGTCCTAGAGCAGGTCATTGAGCAACTATCTCGCTGGCCCAGTGTTGGACCTAAGACCGCCGAGCGCTTTGCTTTCTATCTACTCAAACAAAAACCCGAAACTATCCGCGACTTAGCCGATAGTTTTCTTGCCTTGCAAAGCAAACTTACTCGCTGTGAGCGCTGTCGAGACGTTACCGTCGAAAACCCCTGCGCCATTTGCCGTGACAACAACCGTAACCAAGCTCTGCTCTGTGTCGTCGCCGACAGTCGTGACCTCCTTGCCATTGAAGAAACCAAGCAATACAAAGGTCTCTATCACGTTCTCAACGGCACTATTTCTGCAATCAACAGCGCAAGTCGTGATCAACTAAGCATCAACGAGCTTCTAAGCAGACTTAGAGCGGGTACTATAGAAGAGATCATCCTCGCCTTCAATCCCGATATCGAAGGCGAAACCACCGCCCTCTACTTGCTAAAAATCATGACTGGGATTAATATCAAAATCAGCCGCCTAGCCCGAGGCTTACCGGCCGGTGCCAGCCTTGATTACGCTGACCCCATGACCCTCAGTCATGCCCTCAATTATCGCAATCATATTAAATAATTTTGTTCATTTACAAAGGAGTCTATCATGGACAATCCCTACGTAGCAGAGTTGTTACAAAATATTAAAAATCTAGAAATCCTGGAAAAAAATTTTCAGGAATACTTCCGACTATACTTAATACTGCTCAAAAATCACAGCTCCCTGCAATATATTTCCAGTAGAAACAAGCAATCTAAGTTAACACTATTTGAAGAGTTAGAGAATTTAGCAGCACTCCTGCAAGAAGAAATTAAACAAATAGTAGAAGTTAATTCTTCTAAAACAAGGGAATTGATTGAAATTCTAAATGCTAAAGCAGAAGATTCAGCCGACTTAAGCAAGTCCTGGATGGAAATAGCCATGAGTCAGGCTTGTCTAAGCTTTGAATGTCGAGAACAAAAATTTGCAGCAGCAGTCATCAAAGCCTTGCGTCAATCCCAACCAATAGCTATAGCTCTATTTGAGCAACAAAAAAACCGACTCAATTGAGTCGGTTTTTTCTTTTTAATCTTAGGCAATGGAATTGATAGTCAGTTTAGTATACAACTGTCTGTGACCAACATTCTTCTTGTAGTGAGTTTTGTTTTTAAACTTGATCACACTAACCTTGTCAGCCTTAGCGTGCTCAACTACCGTAGCAGTTACTGCTTCGCCGAGACTTGGCTTGCCAAGATTAATGCTAGTGCCGTCACTTTCAGCAATCAACAAAGTATCTAATTTAACTTTAGCGCCAATTTCAGCTTCCAACTTCTCCACTCTCAAGCTTTCACCTTCCTTGACCTTGTATTGTTTGCCACCAGTTTTGATTACAGCAATTTTTGTCATATAGTTTTTATTCAATAAAAAAGACGCTTACGCGATGAAGATAATTTAGCGAAGTTTAGGTTTTTTGTCAAGATAGTAGAAAATAGCAATCATTAGCACCATTACTAAGCCTAGTACCGCAAGAGCAATCAACTTACCTCTAGACTGCAGAAATAGCGCTGACAAGCCAAAAACAGCAGCAAAAGCATAGAAAAATAGAACAGTTTTCTTCACTCCCAGACCGCTATCGAGTAGCAAAAAATGCAAATGCTGACGATCCGGCGAAGCAAAAGGATTCTTTTTGGCAGCAAGACGCCTAATAATCGTCCAAATCACATCCAAGATCGGCAAACCCATGATTAGTAGAGCAATCGCAATCTTACCCCCCGAAATAATCGACAGCACTCCTAGCAAAAAACCCAAGAGCATCGAGCCAGACTCACCCAAGAAGATCTTGGCTGGATTCCAATTGTAGAGCAAAAAGCCCAGACAAGCCCCAGCGAGAATAATAGCAGCCAAACTCACATCTGGCTGAAAATAACGCACGCTTTGAGTAAAAATAAAGATAATAATACTAGCAATACTAGCAATCCCAGTCACCAAGCCGTCTACACCATCCAACAGCTTAGTCGTGTAAATCATACCCAGAAGCCACAAAATAGTAAAACTATCAGCAATCACCATGAAATACCGCATCTCACCTGCAAAAGCAAAGAGCTGTATTTTCCAAGTATCTAAGTGCAAAAAACCACCCAAAGGATTAGTCACCTTCTCAATACCAATCCCACCCATCACTACCGCAAGCACCGCAAGCAAAGGAAAGATAATCTGATATCTAGGACCAAGCTGATATTTATCATCCAAATAGCCCCCAATCATCAATATCATTGCCCCCAAAAAGACTCCGAGCCAATGCGTCAGATTCAGATTAGTTGCCGTTAGCTGCTCACCACAAATAGCGGCCACCACAAAGAATGCCACAAAGATAGCCAGTCCCCCAAGCAGCGGCGTTGGCGCCTTATGCTGATGACGCCCCCGAGGAATATCCAGCAATTTAATCCGCTGAGCCAACTTAACAACCAGCGGCGTCACAACCACTGAGATAATAAAGGCTAATATAAAAGCAAAAATATAGATCATATTTGACAAATTATAAGATATGCCATAGAATATAAGTTCAATTATTTTAAGGATGTACCTTAAACAATTTTTTTTAAATAATCAATTGGAGGACTATATGTCTGTCGCAATTCTACCCTCGTCGGTCAGTAACAGTAGTAGTAAAGACCAGTATTTATCACAATCACTTCGCGTAGCGATTCATGGCGCAGTCGGTTTGTTGAAAAATAATCTGGAAAATAGAATGAAGCCAGAAAAAGTTACGGTCATCGGATTACTACCTCCGGATATTGACCACGAGCAACTAGAATTAGGTTTAGATTATTTCCATACTCAAGTCAGCAATCTCTTTAACGAAAAAATCGCTATTACTGGTGAATTTGTTAACGGAACTAACTGGCTCCATCGACGCATGATGCAAGAACGACCCAACATAACTGAAGCTAAAATCAACAAAGGATTAATCATCCCCATCCAGATGTCCAGCCTCAAATCAGGTCAAGGACCACGCATCATTAATTATCCAGAGCTAGTTCATTACTTCAAGCATCATCATAGCAATTGATTGTTAAAGAAATTCGCACAAGGAGCTTCGTCAAGCTCCTTTTTTATTTCCTAATCTTACCGCAAATCAGTCAAAAAGACAAAT
>CAYSXQ010000016.1:0-24696 GCA_964435085.1 uncultured Gammaproteobacteria bacterium
TCAGGACTAAAAGTACTAAGCTGAGAGTGATCCAGTGCTTGCTAAAAAAGCCTTTGAGGGAGTAGTAGATGACTGACATTTTTTAATTATACCATAGCTTTTGTAGATTTGACACAATCATGCGGCAAGTTATAATTTATGCGTAGCTAAGAATGTTGCTCCAATGATTAATAACAAAATGGACTTAGAAAAATTTAATGAGCTAAGAGATCTGACTAAGACTAGCTATGAAAAAATTGGTAAGCTCTATTGTCCAGCCTTAAAATCAAATATAGCCTTTACTTCAGACGGCTTTCATCATCTAAGGTACGATAATACTAGAAGCGAGAGAGACAAGAAGGCTCAGTATAATAAATTTATCTACTTCAACAGTGCTGTAGAAGTTTTAAAGAAATCGTCTACACTACAAGAGTATAGACGCTCAATTTGTCCAATTGGTAAGCCTGATAAAAATGGCCTAAGGAAAACAAAAATCGTGGAATGGTTTGGATTTTTATCAATAATATCTTTTGCTAAAGCTATTAGAATCAATGTCGTTGTCAGGAGAATAGGTGGAGATAATGGTCAGCTTCATTTTTGGAGCGTAATGCCATATTGGAAACTCAGTAACAACAAAAGAGTTGTAGGCTCTAAAAAAATTGAAGATGAATAATCAAAAAAACTCTCAGTAATGAGAGTATCTTTGATGTGCCTGCTTATCGACTTAGAGTCCTTGCGGATTAGCCGAACGGGGCGTGAGCCCACAAGCACAGAGATAATATATAAAAATTTATATATTTTGTCAATTATTAAAGCTAATTAAATAAGTTTATTAATTTTTTCACAAAAATTTACTTGTTGTCCACTGCCAGGGAAAGGAATAACTAATCCATCATTTACAACATTAAAACCATCTTTCAGAAGTCTTTTTTCTAGCAAACTGCATACGTTAGCCTTTATCAACACTATGCTAACTTTATTTTTAACTATACTATTTTTAAGATCAGAAACTAGATTGTTATAATTACTTAATATTTCGATGTCTCTTAGTTTTTGCTTCATGTCGTTAATAGGCTTATAGGTTGAATCTATTATAAAATAGCCAGACTTTTGAAACATTGTCAGGCCATCACTTTTTTTGCAGGCAAAGACTGGAGATTTAAAACAAATCTCATCATGCATCTATATAAGCTGGAGCCCTCTCCATTGTCAGTACTATAAAAATAAGTACCGTTAGCTGGAGGAGACTCTAACACAAAAATAACTTTTACCTTTGAAGGCTTGTATGCATCTCTTATTTTCTTGTACTCGATTTCTTCCATAAGAAATTAATTAATTTCTTTTTCTATTTTAACTATCTCGTCATTAAGCTCTTCTTTGGATATTTTAGGATTAAACATATTAAATAACCCAGCAATAGTAGGGTAAATATTTCTATTCTTGTAGACATATAGCCTCGCTAAAGCTAAGAGCCGCTTAGATTCTACTTCTAAAGAATCCAGACTTTTTATTTTATTTAAAATAGAAACAATTAATAATTCTCTACTTCCAGGATCTAATTTAGTATTAGAGAAAGCAGCGTCCTCGAGGCGGGTAAAGGCATAGTTTATACTTGAAAAATCAAGATTATATCGCATTATTAACCTGCTATAGGAAAAGTATTGGTTTATCAAGCTAATACTTGCTAATTCCAAAGACAACTCTTCAATTAATTTAAAAGTATTAAACCTAGAAGTCACCAGACTGTCTTGTTTCAATAACGCTACAAAGTCTTTGGAGTCTTGTTTTAAGATGGATATGTCATCGATGTGTCCATTAAGCAGTTGTTCTAGCTTAACCAAAGCATTATTGTGCTTCATGAACCGTTCTCTCTTTCTAGAAATATGGCTAGTGACAAAGAAAGTTAAAAGTCCAAATATAAAGGCGAGCGAAGAGCCATAAAAAGAACCCCAAAATTGAGAATTGTCACTAGCTATTTCTATATTTTTTATATAATAGTACATTATTTTATTAGGTTTAAGTAACTTTAGCCATATTACTTCAAAAATTAACCTATTTTTATTAAAAAGTAAACCTATTGCAGATAAGTATTCACACTTGATTCTTAGCTATTGTTTGTTATAGTAAGCCTATGAAAAACACTAAACATTACACTTGGACAATTAATCAGGCTTTCTTACTAGCTATTTCCCTAATGGCTATTGTCGGTGCAGCGGTTTATAAGATCTATGCTTTAAATTGGCTGGGCGTAGCAATCAGCTTAGTTATCACTGGACTTGCTATGTTTCTAATTGCTCGTCAGAGCCAGCTTCAAAAATGGCAATGGGATTGGAAGTGGCGACTATCTGGAGTAGAGTTGTTTTATTTATTGATCTGGACTATTAATGTCTGGCTTTTGTATCAAGGGCGCAGCGGTGAGGCCATTGTGACGCCGTGGAAATCAGTTAGCCCTCTATTCTTTGTTAGCTTTGGAGCTTTGTCCTTGAGCTTACTTTATTTAGCAACAAAAGCAAATCGTTATACAATATTGTTCACGGCACTGTATTTGATGATTAGCTACAGCGTAGCAGTGATTGTCTATGGCGTGGGCTATGGCTTTGATCCATTCATTCACCAAGCGACGATTAAATTTATTGATGAGTTTGGAGCAGTTTCACCCAAGCCACTTTACTATGCTGGTCAATACGCCTTAGAAATTATCGCTCATAAGCTAACAGGCATTGATCTCGCTTGGCTAGATAAGGCCCTAGTGCCAATGCTTGCTGCCGCACTACTCCCCTTTAGTCTCTGGCAAAATTTTAAAACTAGTTTTCAGCAACAAGTGGCAGTCAGGATTGTAATCGTTGTTCTACTAGGACTCGGCGCTAGCTTATTTCTAATCACTACACCGCAGAACTTAGCTTATCTTTTCTTGGTCTTGCTGATAGTTAGTAGTATGAACACAGTACGACAAAACTGGATCTTGAACTACGCCCTAGCCCTAGCTGCTCTAGTAACTCAGCCAGTAGCTGGCATTCCAGCGCTACTTGCTATTGGCTCAGTGCAACTCCATACTAGCCGGATTGCTCACAAAAAAATCTTTGTCAGCGCTAGCTTAGTACTACTGACGCTACTACTTCCTTTGTCTTTCTTTTTGATTGATAAAAGCTATAGCCCTGATAGTCACTTAGGCTTTAATAATTTCAGTGGACTGGGTATTAATTTTAGCTTAGAAAACAGTGCTAGCCCTTGGCTTAACTTTGCTCAAAATTGGCTCGACATGCTGATACTCGTCATTGTTGTCTTGGTAGGACTAGGCTACTACTATAACCGTCGCTTGCAAGAATTCCATGACAATCACTATCGACTGTATCTGTGGCAAGGTCTTGGCATGATTATCGCTTACTTTCTAACCAAGATGATCAGCTTTAATTTTTTGATTGACTACGAAAGAGATAATTACGCTAATCGTATGTTAGCCTGCGCTTTGATTTTTTGGCTGCCACTGCTAGCTATCGGACTCTATGAATTGGTGATTTTGATCCTGCAGGCCGAACGTAGACAAAAAGTCAGCTGGGCAATTGTAGGCAGCGCCCTGCTAGTAGCTAGCCTCTACACTAGCTATCCCCGTCAAGATCACTATCTTGATTCACATAGCTACGCCACTTCAAGACATGACATAGCAGCTGTTAAGTGGATCAATGCTGATAACACTAATTATGAATATATCGTGCTGGCCAATCAACAAGTGAGTGCAGCTGCACTAAGACAATTTGGCTTTGCTAAATACCACCAAGATGAGATGTTTTATTATCCGATACCAACGGGTGGGCTACTCTATCAATATTATTTAGCTCTAGTCAAAGAACCAAATCTAGCAACGATTAGCGCTGCAGCCGAACTGGCTGGCGTGAAACGAGTTTATGTAGTTATCAATGAATACTGGTGGCAAGCCAAGAGACTGATTGCCGAATTAGATTTGATCGCTGGTGAGCACCAAGTGATTAATGGCGGCAAGGATCATGTCTTTAGATTTGATTTAAAAAAATAAAAAGTGCTGCGCCCGAGGTGAGGAAAGCTTCATAGTCGATTACCAAGCTCTGAGTTCTGAGCTTGGTATTTTTTAATTTATGAGCTCGATAATTCTCTGGCAATAGTCACTGCCGGAAAGTAGACTAGGTAGAACTGGAGCGCTGGTGACTTGACGATTAGTAGCTGCCCAGATGAGCTTATTAGTGAGACTATCGACTGTTGGCACAAAGAGATAGTCGTGATTATGAATCAACTCTTGATTACCACCAAGATCAGAAGCAATAACTGGTAGGCCAGCGAGACCTGCTTCGATAATAACAGTTGGCCAATTTTCATAACACAGTGAGGGTACGACGAGATAAGAAGCCTGGCTAAAAAGTTCGGCGACTTGTTCGTGGTTAATGCGACCTAAAAAGGTTACTGGTAAATTCTGATAATTTATTTTAAGCAGATTTAATAATTGACCATCGCCAGCGATAGTGAGCTGGGCCTTGATCTTAGAGCGCTGACAAAAAGCCCGAAAGGCATCGAGTAGCAAGATCAGGCCCTTGTGCTCTTCGATTTGACCGAGATAGACAAAGTGGCAAATGTCAGTTAGTGATCGCTCTATTTGCTTAGTAACTTGATAAGGATGAGGCAAGACCGTTGCTAGCGAATCAGCAAAGAAGCCATAACGTTGATGTAGCTCCAAAATCCACTGTGAGGGAGAGATGACTAGGTCAGGAGAGCCGAAATTCTTCTTGACCAGAGTTTGATAGCGAGCGCTAGCACTTTTGTTGAGGAGATCTTCATGACCGTAATGCAAAAGACCAGAAGGATGAAGCAGTTGAACATCATGAATGACATGCAACCACTTAATGCCCTTACTTCTTGCCGCTTGACCAAGGGATAAACCTAAGCCCTGAAGATTATTAGTAATCAATAGGTCGAAATTATGCGTGGCAGCAAGAGCAGTTAGTTTACGCTGGGCTTTGCGATCACGAACATTGAAATAATGCCAAAAGAGACGGAAAAATTTAGGTAGCTCGCCGAGATGATAATAGAGTGAGGGCAGATAAAAAATCTGCTCGGTGTCAGTAATTTTAGAAAAGTAAGGCTTAGTAGCAATAACTGAAACTTCGTGACCAAGAGCAGTAAGTGATTCGACTAAATTAACAGCGAACTGTTCAGCACCGCCACGAACTAGCGGTGGATAAAGATTATTAACTAGAAGTATTTTCATAATTTAGGAGTATATTTAACGCGATGATAAAGCTCGCTTAACTTATTGCCAGCTTGACGCCAATTGTAATAATTTTTGGTTAGAGCCTCCCCTGCTCGACCCAAACGATCAGTCAAATCATCACTGGAGAGAATCTTGATAATTTTATCAGCCAAGTCACCCGAACTACCCGGCCTAACTAACAATCCTTCTTGATTATTAGTAAAGACACTGCGAACGCCAGGCAGATTAGAGGCTAATACCGGTAGACCGCAGGCCATGGCTTCAAGGAGCACCAGCCCAAAGGCCTCGTTGCGATTTATGGAAGGCAGGATCAAGCAACGAGCCTGCTGATAATGAGCCACGAGCTCATCATTATCAGCATTATTAATAAAGGTAATTTGAGCAGCGAGACCAAGGTGCTCGCTTAAACTAACATAGCGTTTTTGCAAATCGCCACGACCAATGATTTTTAACTGCCAAGCGGTAGTTTTTTGATTAACTAGAGCCAGGGCGTCAATCAAGACGTCAACACCCTTGAAGTAATGAGCAGCATCTAGACCACCAACAAAAAGCAGAGTGCGACTAGAACTCGGCTTAGTAGCAGCCTTGAAGATTGTTTGATTAACTCCGAAAGGGATTTGAGCGAACTTATGAGGTCGTCGCTCTAAGTACTTAGCGATGTCAGAATGTTTAATATAATCCAAGGAAGCGCAAGTAACGAAATCGGCGCTATGAAACAAAATGGGGAAAAATATCTTTTTGTAAGCTTTAAAAATAAGACCCTTGAGACCAGGGGCGCGATTATCCATGTGATAATGGATGATTAATTTCAAACTAGGTCGAAATATTTTGGCAAGCAAAACAGCGGCAACTGAACCGTAAAAAGGATAGTGTAAATGTACAATATCATAGTCAGCTAAAAGCCAGGCTAGTTGCGGTAAGAAAGCAGCGTTGCCAAAACTAAAGAGCGGAACTAAACGCTCAACTTTCAGTTTAGATAACTCGTGATTAGATTCGTCAGATTTGATGCGACCATGACCATAATCAGGCGTAATAACTGTCACCTGATGATCAAAATCAGTGGCTGCAGCAGCTAGTTGCAAGGCGCTATTACCAATACCACCACGATAAGGTGGAAAGGAGCAGACGATGTGAGCTATGTTCATAAGCTAATTTCAAATTTAAAATTTAAAATTTCAAAACAATATTTTAATTTTAAATTTTTTAATTCTTAAACTACGATAAGCTTTAGTATTTTTTATTAAAGCTATGCTCAGCTTTAGACTCTGTTAGCTTAGTGATATTCCTCTCTACTGATTCAAGCTTGAGGCGGAGGCGGAAGATTTGGGAGAAGAGTAACGCGACGGCGAGATAGAGTAAAATTTGAATACCGGAGCCAGAGAAACCAAGACTGGCGACTAGACGGTCGATGTCCTTAATAAAGATAATAAGTAGAGCTGAGATGGACCAAAAAGAAAGCCAGAAAACAAATTCAGCTCTAGTTACTCGATTACGATAGTTCTGCCAAGCTAGGCGAAAAATAAAGAGCACGATAATGATTAGAGCAACTGATGATTGAATCATATAATTACTTATTTAATTTAGCGAACAAAGTGTCGCTAATAATTTTTATTCCTCCAGACAAACTCTGGCCGTAGTGATGATAAATAACAGTGATGGGCACTTCGATAATTTTGAAATGCTGACGATGAGCCAAATGTAGGATTTCGGTGCAGTGTGCCATGCGGTCTTGTTGCCAATCTAGACTAGAGGCAGCCTTGCGACTAAGAGCTCGTAAACCACTTTGTGGATCACTCAAATCAATGCCTAGAAGACGGTTAAAAAATCGAGCTAAAGGCATTAGTATATAGCGCTTACTCCAAGGCATGGCAGTGGTATTATCAAGAAACCTTGAACCAAGTACCATGTCAGCGCGACCCGATTCTAAAGCTTGAATAAACTTAGGTAGGTCACTGGCCTGAAATTGACCATCAGCATCAAAGTGAATAATAATCTCCGCTCCCCTAGCAAGAGCCAATTGCGTGCCCAGGCGTAAAGCCGAGCCTTGACCACGATTGACAGTGAGAGTAGCGACTAGTGCGCCGGCAGCCTCGGCAATCGCCGCAGTGCCGTCAGTAGAGCCATCATCAACAACAATAATTTCATCGACTACTCTGAGAGCGTCGCGAACAGTTTCGGCAATGTATTTAGCATCGTTATAAGCAGGTATGACGCAGATGGTTTTCATGAAATTTATAAAGTTAGAAGGCTTGGAACTCTCTAACTTTGTGTTTAATAGTAGTTGACTGACTTTAAGCCTTTACTGGCCCGTAGGTTGTCAATGGTCTTCTGCAGGCCATTCTCCAGTGTAACCAAAGGCATCCAGCCGAGTAGCTCTCGGGCCTTAGTGATGTTAGGCAGAGCGAGCGGAGTCATGAAAAGCATGGCTTTGTCATAACTAATCTTTGACTCTGACTCTAACATGGCGATGATTTTTTTGGCAAGATCTTCAATATTTAGATTAATGTCTGAGCCGATATTGATCGGACCAGCTTGGGTGCTATCCATCATACGAATAGCAGCGCTAACACAGTCGGCGACATAGCAGTAGCTAGAAGAAAAACTAGGGTCACCATGAATAATGAGGTCGCGATCATCGAGAGCAGCACTAATGAAGTCGGGAATCATATGCCCTTCATCAAGTGGCATGTGCGGACCATAGACACGAAAGAGTCGCAAGATCTTAGTATCTAAATTATAGACATCGCGATAGGTTTTAACCATAGTCTCAGCAAAGCGCTTAGCTTCATCATAAGCAGCGCGATCAGACAACATATCAACTAGACCAATCTCCTCCTCGCTGACACGATGACTGTCATCAAGACGACCACCATAAACCACCGAGGAAGAGAAATGCAGGAATTTAGCCTGATACTTAAGCGCTAGATCTAGACCGTTTTTCAGCACATAGGAGTTAGCTAAGAGACTAGCAATACGATTTTTAGTAAAGTGCTTAGGTGAAGTTGGACAAGCTAGATTGTAGATTTCTTGAACACCTTGAAATTCAATACGAAAGTCAGATAGCTCGGTAAATTCTTCGAGAACAATTGGCTTAGCGAGGTCGTGTTTAATGAATTTGAAATTAGGATCAGAAAGCAGATGATCAATATTACGCTCCGTGCCAGAAGAAAAATTATCAACACAGATAACTTTATTATCTTCGAGTAGCTTGGCGCATAAGTGAGAGCCGATGAAGCCAGCGCCACCGAGGATGAGGACATTCTTTTTGTCGAAAATAAATTTTTGGGACATATAGTTGATATAGAAAGATATAAATATATAAAAATAGAAAGTTCTGAGTTCAAACTAATGGCTACTTTGAATAGCGCCTAGGTTGTTAATATTGTTAATTAGTTTATTATCAATAGTTAAAGTTTTGAAGAGGATGCCATTATCCCGATGGAGCATGAGACGAGAACCATTACTGTCTGAGACTAGACAAGCGATTTCGATGCGGCTATCGCCATCCAAATCAGCGACGGTGACAAGGATATTATCAAGACGCTTAGCATCACTTACAGCAAAGCGACGACGGAGCTCACCGGTCCGGCTAAAGATTTTGAGATAAGGCGAAGAGCCATCGTTGTAGTAAAAAATAATTCGTCCCTCTGGCTTTAGACTGCTATACAAATCACTGACTGCTACTTGAAAATTGCCGCGTAGATTTGGAGCTTCAGCCATAAATTGAGAAACTAGCTTTCCTGTGCCGGTAAAGATACGGACATGAGCAGAGCCAGAAGAAGCAGGAATAGTCACTATCTGTGCTCGACCAGTACTGTCGAGGTCGCCTGTGGCCAGATTAACTCCCCCGCGGAAACTGTCGTGATAGGCCAAGAATTTGTTGAGGAGCTTGCCTTGTTGATTAAAAACTTTGACTTCTGGTGCTTGCCCCTTGCTATTACTAGCAACGATAATTTCTAAATCTTTGTCATCGTTAACATTAGCGGCAGCAAGGGAGAGACTACTGACACGAGCATCATCAAAAGCAGACCACTCCTTGAGGAGAGTGCCGCTGGAATCAAAAATTTTAATTTTATTCTTAGCAGAAACAACAAAATTAGTGCCAGAGCCAACTACCTGCCACTTATCAGCAACTAGATTAAGCTTGGCTAGCTTAGTACTAAGTCCAGAGAGAGTGAGTCCGTGCAGAACAGCCTTCTTGTCTGATAAGAGCAATTGATAACTTGGCCTCGACAAAGCTAAGGCGTTGTTAATAGCACTGTAAAGATTTAACCTACCTGCACCTAGTTTGTCAGCATAAGAATCATTGATTAAATTAGTCTTGTCAGTTGAGCTAAGTAGTAAATCAGTAAGCTCGCGAGGAGTTAGATGAGGAGCAGCCTCTTGAAGTAAAGCAAGGGCGCCGCTGACCATGGGCACAGCTAAGGAAGTACCCGACCAATAACCGTCATAAAGACTATCAAACTCGGAGCCTGACTTGTTGTGTTTAGGAGAATAGACGGTAGTACTAAAAATACTAATGCCTGGCGCGGCGATATCGATGCAATTACCAAAGCCGGAAAAATTAGTCTTCTTATCCACGGCGTCAGTAGCGGCGACACCAATAACCATGTTCTCACCGTTATTACCATCTAGACAAACTGGATACATTGGTCGATCAGTCAAAGATTGGCCAAAGCCTTTGCCGAGATCATTACCACCAGCTGCTACCACAACTATGCCAGCTTGATAAGCACGACGAACAGCATCCTCTAAACTGCGGCTGTAGTTTGGGCCAATAAAGCTAAGATTGATAATATTAACCTTGTGACTAATAGCGTAGTCGATAGCATTAACTACCTTCACAGTATCAGTAACACCGCGATCATCAAGAGCCTTGAGAGGCATAATTTGAGCACGCCAAGTAATGCCGGTGATGCCGAAGCGGTTATTGCCGCTAGCAGCGAGCACGCCAGCTACAACAGTGCCATGAACAACACCATCGGCAGTGTAGCCAAGTTTGAATTTAGGATTAGGGTCAGCGGTATTATTCACAAAATCCCAGCCGTTAACATCATCAACGAAGCCATTTCTGTCGTCATCACGACCATTACTAGGAATTTCTTTTTTGTTAAC
The DNA here is from genome assembly GCA_964435085.1 of uncultured Gammaproteobacteria bacterium. GTDB lineage: Bacteria > Patescibacteriota > Patescibacteriia > Patescibacteriales > Patescibacteriaceae > UBA917. The sequence goes on from CAYSXQ010000016.1 coordinate 10,331, forward strand.
CCAGATATTGTCCTTGAGATCAGGGTGATTGATCTGAACACCAGTATCAATAACAGCAACAACAATGTTAGGGCTGTCATGAAAACTTGTCCAAGCCTTGTCGGCGCGGATACGCTTCAAATACCATTGATTACTATAATAGTAGTCATTTGGAATAGCACTAATCTGATAAGTGAAATTAGGCTCAATGAAATCGATGCGTGGATCAGATTTTAACTTAGCTAATTGGGCTGGACTAAGAGTAAGGGCTAAGGGATTGGGATTACCTTTGTATTGTAAGAGATAGTTTTGAGTGGTAGGCAAAAAGACATCAGAGCTAGCAGATGCTGTTTTAACTATAAAAAAAGTAAAAACGGAAAAAACAAGAGTAAATTTGCTAATCATAGCTTCAGTTTAACATAAGATTAACAAAAAATAAAACCTTAATAAAGATTGTTAAATTAAAAATGTTAACTAATAATTAAGTACTTATTACAACAATAATCTGTAAAAAAGTCAATTTACTGAGTTATTTTTTAGCTTGATGAGTTTCAATATATTTAACTAAGCTCAGTTCTCTAGTTAGCAGAGGTTTAAAGGTTATGGTTTTATTAGCAGTAAAGGTAAAAAAGCCGACTAGTGTCATGGCGATGATCTGAGCCAAAAGCTTAGGAAGATAAAAGCGATCAATTAAGACGTACATGATCAAAAGATTGACCAAGGTACTAGCACAAAAAACTGCGCTATAAAAAATCAATTGCTTGTGACTACTGTGAGCGCAGCGTGAAAAAACCCAAATTTTGCGAAGAAGGAAAGAGATAATTAAACCAAAAAAGAAAATTACAGCACTGGCCCAGAGATAAGACCAGTTCCAAGAATAGATTAGCCAAGCAAAAACAACTAGCTCCATAAGAGAGACCAGCGCTCCAGACAAAAGATAACGGATAAAAACCTTATCTCTAAATAGCTCTTGGATTTTGACAGACATACTTATTGAGCAGACTTTTCATCAACAACACGACCTCGACAGACATGATTAATTTGATCGCAAGTTTCGTCGCTAGGACAAGCGGGACAAACTAAAGTGCTGCCACAATTATCCTGCATTTGGCCACAGGAATTTTCAGCACATACCTTAGGGTTACAGATCCTAATTCTAGAAATACTGGAAGCGCTATTACCCTTAATGTCAGTGGCAGTAACTTTGAAGCTAAAGACATCGTAAGGCTTGTCAGGAGCTAGTTCGACTGATTTAGCGCTGAGCATTTTGACCTTAGGATCAGAGGTAGAGCTATAAAGAAGACCGGAATTAGAACCAAAATCCCAAGCATCCCAGTCCTGCCAAGTACTTGGTGAAACTGGCTCAATTACGATACCGTTTTTCTTGAGATCATAGAAAGAATTGACGCGGAAATAAGCTTTGAAAGGACCTTCAGTCTGACTTAGATCTTCTTTGAAAATAATTTCTGGAGCAGATTTTTGATCACTAACAACTAATTCACCGCAACGATTAGCTTCAATGAGACCCTCGTAGTTAGTTTCGTAATTCGTGCAAATTTGAAAAGTTTTCTCAGTTTTTAGCAACTGATAAACATAAGCCAGACTACCGGCTGGTAAAATGTTATTAGGAGAAAAGTCGGTAGCAAATTTTTTATTCTGCTCATTCCAACAAGTAACAGAATCATAGCCGTCACAAGCGCCAAGTCGATTGACTGGATCCACTGGCAGATTAATAGCTAGGGCCTTAGCAAGAGTTTCCTTCCAGCTTGGCCAAGTAGAGAGAGTCTTGCCTGGCAAATAAGTACCGGCTTCAAGCAAAGGATAAGTATTGTTTTGAGAGGCGTACTTTTTGATAGCTAGATTAACTTCGTGTAAGTCAGATAAGCGCTTAACGTCACGAATCAACTTAGCCTTAGCGCTATCACAGTACTGATTAGCCGAACACTCAGATGACAAAAGACAGTAGTGCTGGCAAGTGCCGTTATCGCAAACAGCCTTGCCTGGACAAGGAGAAGCTTCATCACAAGCCGTTGCTTTTTGAGGCAAGCAAAGACCATTGCCGGTACTTGCCACTAACGAGCTGTTGAATTTCCAATAATTTAATAACTGCCCAAAGACATCAGTGGTGCCTGGATCTGGGTCTTGATTATAGGAGATGACATAAATATTAGTGTAGAGCTGGTTGGTCTCAGAATTAACATTAGCAGCATTAATATAGACAGTTCGACCATCGCGAACCGCTTCATAACCATCAACGACCATGGTTGTTGGCGTGCCTTTGTTAGGAGCGTTGCGTAAATACCAAGCATAAGGAGAATTATGCTCAGGATTAGGTAAGACCTTGATGCCGATAGCATCGCCAGAATCATTAGCTAAGGGGTCAGCTGCTAAGACTTGCTGATCCAAGAAGCCTAAAGCCAAAGCAAAGATGAGGATTAACTCAGCGATAATCAAGGTCTTGAGCTTAGAAATTAATTGTTGGTCGGACATATTATTTTTGACAATGATCACACCAGTGTGTGCCACGGCCAGCTAAGCGAAATTTTTTAAGTGGACGGCGACATTTTGGACAGGCTTCATTAGCACGACCATAGACCTTAAGAAACTTCATGTTGTTGCCAGCCTCTCCATTGCCGTCACGATAATTATTAAAGGAAGTCCCCCGCTGACTGATGGATAGATTTAAAACAGCGACGATAGCTTGCTGAAGCTTTTTGAGTTCAGGCTTACTCAAGCTATTGGCTGGCCTGGTAGGAGCGATGCCGGAAGCCCAAAGCGCTTCATCGACATAGATATTACCTAGTCCGGCGATTTTAGATTGATCAAGCAAGGCAGCCTTGATAGCGATACGTTTGGCGGCCAAGGCTGTTTGTAAGTAGTCCTTGGTAAAATCGATGCCTAAGGGTTCAACGCCGAGACGTTGCAAATAGAGCTCTAACTCTAGCGCGGTCATGATGCGAACCCAACCGAATTTACGCACATCATTAAAGTAAAGAGTGCCAGCAGCAAATTTTAAAATAACCCGAGTAAATTTGTTCGGTAACTCCTGACCGACATTGATAATAGGATGACCACCAGCTAAAGTAGTCTGCCCGCCACGCCAGACGAGCTGACCAGTCATCTTCAAATGAATAACTAGATAGTCAGTGGTTAGCTGCAAAATAATATTTTTGCCACGACGACTAAGATTCTTGATCTTTTGCCCCTCAAGATGAGCAATGAACTTGACTGGCTTTTGATTAATACTGCCAGGATAAATGACTGAGACCTGTTTAATTGTCTTGTTCACCAAATGAACAGTCAGATCACGGATAATAGTTTCAACTTCTGGCAATTCTGGCATATTAAGTCTTAGTCAACCTAGCGAAATCAGCCTTAGTCAAGACGCCATTTTGAGCACCTTGTTTAGCTAAAACGGAAGATGAATTATGAGCAGCGACTGCTAAGGCAGCAGTAATGTCACCACCTAAGAGTTGTAGCGAAGCGATGAAGGCTGAGCCAAAGGCATCGCCTAATCCAGTAGTATCAACCTTGGCCTTAGGCTTAATGATATTTTGATGATAAAAATTATGACCGTCATAGGCATCAGCGCCTTTTTCACCATTAGTAATAACTACAATTTTTGGTCCCCAGGCATGAATAGCTCGGAGTAAATTTTGAGAATCAACCAAGAAGTCATAAGACTTATACTTATAATCACGATGGCTGACAACTAGCTTAACAGCTTCGTCTTTATTAAAAGTCAGAACAGTGGTTCGCTTAAGATATTTAGATAAGCCAGCAAAACCAGCAGCTAGCTGGTCCTCGCCAGGATTCCAAGCAATCTTGAGACGCTCTGCGAGTGAAAATAATTGATCGAAATCAGCTTTCCATGAACCAGAAAAACTAGTCACGAAGAGCCACTTAGCCCGTGCTAGTTTGCTAATAATAGAACTGGTGATAGATAGCTTAGAATTAGCAGCTCGGTGCGAGAAGGCAACGTGTTCGTTTTTGGCACCGATGACAATGAAGGAGAAACCAGAAATTTCCTTAGAAACTTTTTGAACCAAATCAGTACTAACGCCCCTGGCCTTAAAATTAGCAATGATTTTGCGACCACGATCATCATCACCACAAGCAGTTAAGCAAGCGGTCCGTAGTCCGAGTGAAGCAAAGGAGACGGCAGCGTTAGCCGCGCCGCCGCCGAAACTCATATCGACCTTTTCGATATTCACCTTAGTGCCATAGTCAAAAGCAAAGAGCTTATTGCCAGCGGCATTTTGGTTATTATCAATTAAATGATAGTTGTTGACATGGAAATTAATATCCTCCGTAGCTCCGCCAACAGTAATGACATCGTAAGTAGTATAGAGTCGCATATTGGCTTATTATAGCAAATCAATCAACAATTAACAATTAGGCAAAAAATTAGAGCTAACTGTTATTGTAGAGCTTTGAGGTCAGCGAAGAATGGTTCAATTTTGCTTTTGTTGAGCAGATAGATATTAGCTGAGTCGGAGCGTTTGACGTAGTATTGATTATTACTAAGAGCACCAACCGCTAGAGTGTTACTAAGTAAGCTGTTACTGAAACTGATCATCAAACTAGGTTTATCGAGACCAGTAGCTAGCGACTGATTGAGAGGAATAGCATCGGCTTCTAGAGCTGAGATGGTGTCTACTAAGGCCTGTACCTTGTTCTTATTGAGCTTAGTTTTAGCAGGCTCAACTAGCCAATCTTCTCCCTTCTTCTCAAGTTGCAGAGTGCTCTTCTTGAGATTATTTTGAAGCTTGAGACTAGTCCAGGTGCTAGCATCGCTCGTAAAAATAACCGGATCACGCCAGTCAGTGACAGAAGCAAAGAGACTGAGATCGAGCACTGTAGCATAACTAAGATCGGAAGATGCTTGAGAGAGATAACTGTAAGCAGTGTCACTTTTACCAAGAATAAACTCGGTTAATTTACTCTCCCCTTGCCAGAGAGTGATCATGGTGCCGCTTTTACTATCAGTGGCAAAACTAGACTTGGTGCTAGTAGTGCGACTAACTACAGATAAGGTAGAGGTAGCTAGGTCCTGCAAAGTAGCAAGAGCTGATCTGGCTAGTTCAGAATTAACATAGAATTCACCAGGACCAAGAACACGCCAACGATCAGACTCCTTGAGCAAAGTAGAAGTAGTCCCCTGCTTAGTGATAGTTATCTTATCTGCCACAGCTAGATTACTGCTGGCTAAGAAATTTGTAAGACTGGCCTGGCGCCTCAGATAAGCTTGATAAGGAAAAGAATAGCCATAAGCAGCTAGAGCAAAAACAAGCAGAATAATAGCTAGCAATAAATTTTTCTTATTCATAGACTTTGATCTCCAGAGTTTTGGACTTTTTACGCCAGTAATAACGTAGAGCACCGAGAATGGCAACTAAGAACGTGACGCCAAAAATATTAAACATAGTAATAAACTGCTTTTGTTGATCACTCTGATCCTTGATGCTGCGAGTAGTGATATCTTTGGAACGAATAGAAGCTAAGCGAGAATCAAGTGTGACGCCATCAATAAGATTTTGCATAAAAATCAAATTACCATAAGCACCTTTGACGAAATCATCCTTAATAAAATCACTGTCAGCAACAACAATCAAATCGCTATGCTGACTTTTGCTATTACTATAGGCGCTTTTCATAGGACCGCTGATGCTCGCTGCTAGCGTAAATTGTTTGATCTCGCCTGTTGGTCGCAAAATCTCAGCTGGATTAACATTAGTGCTCCCTGGCAGTAACCAGGCACTAGCAGAACTCTGAGCTAGTTTAGTAGCCACAGCATCAGCACTTAATTTAGTTTGATCAAAGTTAAGTGCTGTAGCCCAAGGAAGAATAACGCCATCAAGCTGAGAGACACTAGGATTAGTTTGAGAAAAATTAGCTTTTAGTAGCTTAGGCCAGAGCGGATAATTAACATTAAAGGTCAGAAGGCCTTGATTAAAGGAGGCAGTGCCATTGTAGATATCAGCAACTAGTTGATTACCAACAACGATACCGTATTTAGCCAACAAAGTATTTAAATTACTTTTGTTCTCTAGGTTAAAATTAACTGGAGTGGTAACAGTATTAACGCCATCTTGCAAGACAATAAGTGAACGGCCAGACATCAGAAAGCGATCAAGGTTCTTGAGTTCCTCCTCCTTAAGATCACTCTTAACAGCAGCGATGACTAGGGTGTGAATATTAGCTGGCACTTCTTTGGCAAGATCGATTTCTTCAAGTTGGTAAATTTTTCTTAATTCCTTGGACAAGATAGTTAGATCTTTATTTAAAGTAACGGTGCTGTAATTTTTCAAAAAACCAACAGTTGGCTGGGTGTCAGCGGTCAACTTCTTTAGCAAAGAGATTAATTGATATTCTAGAGCCTGAGTATTATCAACAACAGGAATTATCTCCTGCTTATCACGATAAGTAATCAGCATGCCGAGATAGCCAGTAACAACTTGTAATTTGTCGTGCTTAATGTCGTTAAATTGTAATTTAGGAATACCTAGCTTGTCAGCCTCTGCTCCATCACCTGGATCAATGAATTGATAATGAAAATTAGAACCATAAACGCTGTAGTCAGAAAATAAATCGTCTAACTGTCGCCTGACTAAGCCAAACTGATTAGGTAAATCCTTACTAAAGTAGATGCGAACATTAACTGGATCAGGCAGATTAGCCAGAGTCTCCTTGGTGATGTCGCTAGTGGAGTAAAGCTTGTCAGCGGTCAGATCGGCGCGCCAAAAAAAACGATCAGAAAAAAAATTAAGGAAAGCAATAATACCAAAGACCAAGAGGACGCTAAGTAAAAGACTTTGGTTGTTTTTAAATTTAGTAGTCAGTTGCATAGGATTAAGGATTACTGCCATTTACGCGCTTCTAAAATCTTGACATTAATCCACAAGAAAAAATAAGTGAAGCTTAGGTAATAAATTAAATCGCGACTATCTAGGACCCCGCGAGTAATATTGTCGAAGTGAGCGCCCAGACTCAAGAAACGACAAATACTAGCAAGAGCTTGTGGCAAGCTAGCAATCACAAAGTCTTGACCGATGATGAAGAAAATAAAACAAGCAACTAGACTAGCAAGGAGAGCGATGATTTGATTCTTGGTCAGACTAGACATAACTAGGCCTAATGATAGGTAGGCCGCACCGAGTCCCAGAGCAGCTAAATAGCCACCGATGACAGGGCCAAGATCTAAGCTACCAAGACCTGACAAGCTCAAAGGAATGCTGAGCGTCAGAGCTAGACTAAGAGCCAAAAAGACAAAGGCGCCAAAAAATTTAGCCAAAACTAATTGCCAGTTTGAGACAGGCAAAGTCAATAAAAACTCGATAGTGCCAGACTTCTTTTCTTCGGACCAGAGGCGCATAGTAATAGCTGGCGTCAAGAACAAAAAGATCCAAGGCAGTAGATTAAAATAACCACGCATACTAAGCTCGCCGAGCAAGAAAAAAGGCTTCATAAAGAGCCAGTTGCCCACAATCAAAAAGACGGCTATGTAGATATAGGCAATTGGTGAATTAAAATAAGTCAGCAACTCCTTCTTGAATAGAACATAAATTGTATGAATGAAGTGTTGTTCGGACTGCATAAAATTATTTAGTTAGCTCACGGAAGACTTCTTCAAGACTAGCTCTAGTTTTGACTAATTCACAAACTGGCCAACGACTAGCCAGAAGCAATTCAGCAAGAACAAGCGGATCACTACCGCCCTTAGTCTCAAGCACAGCTGATAGCAAGCCATTTTCTTCGCTCAGGATTTCAGTTTTGATAATATCTGGACAAGACTGAAGCACAGACAAAAAATCAGCACGAGGAGCCTTGAGAGTGAGATGAATAGTTTCTTGGCTAGCCAAGCGCTCGGTTAGTTGCTGCGGCGTGCCTTCAGCAACAATGCGACCTTTATTAATAATAATAACTCGATCACAAGTAGCTTGGGCTTCAGCAAGAATATGAGTAGAAAAAATAACAGTTTTTTCTTTGCCGATCTTTTTGATAAGTTCACGGATTTCGGCGATTTGATTTGGATCAAGACCAGTTGTTGGCTCGTCGAGAATTAAAATATCTGGGTCGTGCATGATGGCCTGAGCTAAGCCAACACGCTGACGATAACCCTTAGATAATTCATCAAGCGACTTACCGATGACAGTGTGCAGATTACAAATCTCGACCACCTCCTTAATGCGAGGTAGTATTTTATCAGGTAAGATATCACGAACACTGGCAATGAACTGAAGATATTCATAGACCTTCATTTCGTCGTAGAGCGGAACGGTCTCGGGTAAATAACCAATCTTGCGCTTACTTTGATTAGCATGAGTAACAACGTCTAGACCATCAATGAGTATTTGACCGGAGTCTGGTTGCCAAAAGCCGGTAATAAGTTTCATGGTAGTGGTTTTGCCGGCGCCATTAGGACCAAGAAAACCAAGGACTTCGCCTTTACGAACCTGAAAACTGATTTGTGAGAGCGCAGTAGTAGCAGCAAAATTTTTACTAACAGCATTAATTTCAATCATAAAGGAAATGAGAGTTTTACTTGGGAATATTGTATCAAGAAAGGATTTTAGAGGTCAAGGGAGGCAATTTTCAATTTTCAATTAAAAATTAACAATTAATTAATTTAGTAGCTTAGAGCTTGAATTCATCTAGGATTACTTCTTTTTCTAGAAGCTTATTATTGCGCCAGAATTTAAGCTTGACCTTGTCACCTGGCTGGTAAGCTTGAATAGCGGACATGAGAGAGTTGTCGCTATCCAGCTTTTGATTATTAACTTGAGTAATGATATCACCCTCCTGGAAGCCGGCCTTCATCGCCGGAGAAACAAAAGCAATAGCCGCTTCGCCATTTTTACCCTTAGTCACTAGAGCACCGCTGTCTTGCTTGAGATTTTTTTCAGCGACGAGACTAGGGTTAATCATAATGTAACGCAAACCAAGACGAGCGCGAATAATACGATTGTACTTTTTGACGCTATCAATAACCGGACGAGCATCATCAACAGGAATAGCAAAGCCAATCCCCTGGCCGCCATTATCCATGGCGACGTTAATACCAACAACTTCGCCTTGCAAGTTAATGAGTGGTCCGCCGGAATTGCCTTCATTGATCTGAGCATCGGTCTGGATCATGTTTTCTAAACTCTCCAAGCCGCCGTTGTTGTCATAAGCCACTAGACTACGGCCACGACCAGCGATAATGCCTTTGGTCACAGTGTTGCTGTATTTACCCAAGACATTGCCAATAGCCATGACAGTGGTGCCGACCGGTAGTTTAGAAGTCTTGGCAAGAGTGACAGCTGGTAGATTCTTGTCAAAGATTTTGAGAATAGCTAAGTCATTGATTGGATCGCTACCAATGAACTGGCCGTAATATTCTTTGCCGCTAGCTAATTTAATTTTGTACTCAGCAGTCTTAGGATTACTGACTGTGGCGACGTGTTTATTAGTCAAAATATAGCCGTCAGAGGAAACCAAGAAACCAGTGCCGTTACCCCGGACAGAACGAGTGCTAGTACTAGTGGTGCCTCCCTTAGCATCGACGATGAGACGATCTTGCCAATTGTAAACAACAATACTAACAACAGCCGGCATAGCCCGTCCAATAGCACGAATAGTTAAATCCTGATCATCACTTCTGAGATTGTCAGCGACGACCGTGTCGGTGGTCAAGAGTTTTTGACTCGCTAGAGCACCCAGTAAAAAGATAGCTAGAGCAAAGGCCAGAAAAGATATTTTTTTAGACATATTTTAATTACAAACAAGATACTGGCGTTTGCTAGTATCTTGTGAGGAGAATAACAAAGAACGGAAAACTATCGCTTGCTGCTGGACTTTTTGACTTCAGCCTTAGGCTTCTTGTCTTCAAGAAGCTGTCTGATGCGAGCAACTTCCATTAGCATAATACCTCCGAAGACTAAACACAACATCAGGAAGATTGAGATAAAAATTAAGATCATAATATTTAAAGTGATAATTATTAACAAAATAAATTATACCACAAAAACAAAAATGGGTAAAATAAAACCCGACCGAAGTCGGGCTGTGATCAATAACTAAGAGGTTCATGATCGACATAGATAGAATCATGAAAGCAATGAGCTTCACCGCTATCGCCTTCAGTCGGAACTGGACACTTAAAAACAACAACTAGCAGCAGATTCTGATGGCACTCCGAGCAAGGGCAATCAGCTCTTGCTAGGGAAAAATAACAATCCTGATATTTTTTCTCCATCACCATTGGCTGGAAGCATTTTTTGATATTTACCAAATTAATAAATCGAGCATACTTAGCTTGACTACCGCAATCACGCTTAGCCTGAACAGCCTTTCGATACAGATAGTCATAGAAATCTTGATACGCAAGCCTCCCAATAAGGCGCGAACCTTTATCCATCAAAAACCCCCTTAATACTTATAAAAGAACTAAAATTACCCCACTAATATAATATATTTACTGATTTATGTCAATAAAAAGATAAAAGCGACCTTGTGGGGGTCGCTTTTTGTTACTAGCAACTTACTTAGGATGCTAGGAGTTTAGGGAGTTCAATTGGTCCAAGATTTCTAAATAAGCTATTTGCTTTAGCACTATTGCAATAAATACTGCAATAAAACATGACAGTCACTTCTTTATTTTGTGACTCATCATCTTTATCAATCAAAATAAACTTTGCTTGATGACCAATCATATCAGATACCTGTGATGAGCCAATGTTTCTTTCTGGAAAAACTTTAGTGACTTCCAAGTCCTTAATGATTTTCTCATTGTCTTTGTAATAATTCAGTTGCTGTTCGACTTCAAAGATACCACCACTAAAAATGATAGGCTTATCTTGGCCAAATAAATGCCATAAGACATCAGGATCAAACAAAACTAGCAAAGTACACATCTCGGTCACCTCTTGATTATGAAAGAACTAATTAATTAAATTGTGATTTGTAGCATAGTACTTAAGTCTTTATTTGTCAAATAAAAACAAGCCCCTGGAAAGAGGCTTGTTTTAGAGTAAAAAGCTTACTTAGAACGCTTTTTCTTAGGCTGGTTCTTGCCCTTAGACTTAGCGGCCTTAGTTTCTAGCATAGTCTTTTTGACAGCTAGGCGCTTAGCAGTTTTGTGGGAATTGGCGTGTTGGCTGCGGCCAATCGCGGTGACTCTTTTTGCCATAGTAGTATTATTAAAATAAATTATTAATTAGATTCTATCTAAAATCTCTAGATACTCTTCAGGAGAAATTTGTAAAATTCTTAAATTATTCCTGATGATAAAAATTGGTAAATTTATATCTCTAGGAATAACTATTGGTCTACTTAGACCTTGGCGTCCGTAAATACGGTGATCGCCTCTTTCTCTCTTTAAATAACAACCGGCAAGTAAAAGAAACTTTTCGAACTTCTTCCAACTAATTGGTGTTAAGTGCGCCATACTAAGCAGTAACTTTGATGGCTTGTAGTTCTTGAGAGATAACTACTGGAGGACTCCACTTGGCTTGAGACTTCTGCCAGCCTAAGCCGCTCAGTACTTCATCTACCGTACCCTGCTCAATAATATCTTCAAAAAAGATATTAACCAGCTCCTCAAAGCGTTTTTTAACTTGTGGATAGCTACGGCCAGAAGTAGACAAGTCTAAAGCTGGAGTATAAGCAATATATTTATTACCTTCTCTCAAAAAAGAAACTGGCAAATTGAATTCCAAATTTAACTTTTTCATGTTTTTTATTATGACAGGTCAAACACTTCAAGTCAAGCTGCCAAGCACTTAACATTGACAATAGTAGATAACTGTGCTTTAATCTAGTGATGTTGTTTTAAAAATAAGCATTGTGCTTTAAAATATTTTTTAATTTATCAGGAGTAGGAAATGAATAGCTACGATAATTATACTAAGGTAGTGCCTGTAAATACAGCTGCTATCTCGCCAGAAAAGGCAATGTTGCTAATAGCAGACACCCTTGCCTCCGGAAGTCCAACTGAGTTTATCGAAAGACAAGAAGCTCAAGGTCAAAGATTATTAGTCCAAAGCGAAACTTTGCCTGTAGATATAATCGATGGTAAAAAGGAGGATTTGGAGAAATCTGGCATCAAATTTTTAGGTGAAGTTCCGGGAGATAAATTGTTTCAATTTGCCGAATTACCGGAGGGCTGGAAAAAACAAGCAACTAATCACTCGATGTGGTCTAAGTTGTTTGATGATAAGGGTCGTGAGAGAGCATCTATTTTTTATAAAGCTGCTTTTTATGACCGAGCAGCCCACCTGTCGATTAAGAGACGGTATAACGTTCAGACAGATAACGAAGGATATGAAAAACGTTACGGAATTTGCCTTGAAGACCGCACTGAAATCTACAGAACAGAAGCAATCGTTTGCGGTGAAGGAATATTAGCATTTGATGTAACAGAAAAAGCAAGGCAATTAGCTGAAGCTTGGCTGAGTGAAAACTATCCTAATTGGCGAGATTACAGCGCCTACTGGGATTAAGAAATATTACAATGGTTTGCCAGTTACCTTAAACTGGCTTTTTTATTTGCAAAATAAAACCGCAATTAGATAAATTGCGGTTAGTGCTTAGACTGGATCGATGACCCAAGGCTTGGCTTGCTCGAGAAAGGCGCGGACCTTGTCTAAATCAAAGAGCAAATCACCTTTTGACCTTAATAAGGTTTCAGCGTCAATCCAGATCTCGCCAGTAGCTGCTTGAGCAATCTTAGGTATTTGCTCGCTGAGATTATCTGAAGATAAACCGCCAGCATAGCCAGAATAGACGCCTGGGAATTGTTCGGGCCAGAACTCGGGCAAAATGCCTGCTCCGCGCGATATATCAAACAAAGGCGTGAAGTTCAAATCAGCTTCGGAGGCCATAGCAAAAAAGATTTGTTCATTAACGCCGTCCATCTGAAAGATAATTGAAAGCGGGTAGAATCTTTCTCTGACAAGCTTGATAAACTTCTCTCGATCAACTTCGTGCGTTTGAGCATGGAAATTTAATTGAAAACGCTGAAACATACTAGCTAGATAATGATTGCCAAAACCATTTAAAAAGCTGGAATTACCTAAACAGAATTCTTTTACCATCGGACCGCATAAATGAGCCGACAGGGGTAAGGATTCTGTTAGCGCTATTGGATATAATCTCTCTAGCCAATTTCTAGAGGGAAAGCGAGCGAAACCATTGACCAAGCGAGAAATCAGGATGCCAAATTCCACAAAAGGATAATCCCTAGCAATTGCAATTAGTTCTTCTGGCTCGATGCTGTCATCTGCTCCGGTTACAGTTACAGTTCTAATGAACTTGCTTGCTTCTGTATTCATTTCAAAGTACTCCTTGATAAAATAAAATTTTCCTAATTGTTAGGACTTGTTTGAATTATACATAAATAAAGCGGAAAATCAAAGCAAGACAAATAAAAAACGAGACCAATCAAGTCTCGTTTTTTTGATTTAGTTTTGGCTATCAGCTGAAGGACCGTAGATAGATGGGACCTTGGCGCCCATAGCTCGTAAGTAAGTAGCAACTTGGCCGCGATGGTGGATAGCGTCGAAGAGGAACATCCAGGACATGTGATATTTTTTATCAATGTGCTCGGCTCCCCAACCACAACCTTCAGTCTCCCACTCTTCGTCAGAGATTGATTCAAGATCTTTTGCTAATTGAGCAATGCCTTCTTCAAATTTAGCAAGGACAGCCTCTTTAGAATCCCAGATAATTTCATGAGGATTAAAAGTTGGAGCGCCGTTTAAAACGATGCCGGAGATAGCCTTCCATTGCAGAGCTAACTGTGCAGCTAAGTTACCAATTTCACGGGCACGGTCATGGACCTTGTAAGCGTGCTCGCCTTCTGGCAGAGCTTCGATAGCGACGCGGAATTTTGGAGTTTCTTCTTGGAGGGTGGTGAGGAAAAATTCTTTGTTTGTCATATGGTTTTATTATATTTTAATAAATAATTTACTAACTGCTTCCTTAAATATTTTCTACCAGATCCACCTTTTAAAAATTTTTCTCTGCCAAGAGCATCGAACTTATCTAAATATGATTCGTAATAAATCAAGTGCCAATTATTCTTTATGGAAGTGGTCCGACAACCATGACCATTTTGATGATCTTGAAGCCTTTTCTTTAGATCTTGAGTATAGCCAATATACCAACTCTGATCATCAGCACATTCTAGTAGGTACACGTAGTACATATGTCTGATTTTAACATAACCCCGCAAAATTCGCTACGCTCACGCGGGGCCACGCAAAATTAATATAAGAAATCATTTACCAAAAAGCACACCCTGTGGTGTGCTCTGGCGTGCCACGCGATGAGCGTAGCGAATTTTGCGTGGCTCGGGGATAGGGATTCGAACCCCAATAAACAGGACCAGAACCTGTTGTCCT
>CAYSXQ010000017.1:0-20738 GCA_964435085.1 uncultured Gammaproteobacteria bacterium
CAACATTGATGGTCGTGCTATGATCTTCCGTAAGGCCAAGTTGACCTTCACTGAAAACGCTTTGACTTCTACCGCTATCGCTAACGGTTCTGAGAACGAAGTTTACAAGTTCTCTGTCACCGCTGACGGTAACGACGCTACCTTGAAGCAATTAGTCTTCGATGTCACTTTGACTGAGAACGGCACCAACAACGGCATTACTGCTGGTTCTTGGAAGCTCTTCAAGGGCTCTAGCGACATCACTTCTTTGGTTGACATCCACGGCATCGCCGGTACCACTGTTGAATCTAGCAATACTTTCTCCAGCGGTACTTCTAAGTTGATCGTGACTTGGACTTCTGAAGATTTGATCACTGCTGGTGGCACTAATCCATACACTTTGCGCTCCACTTTGAGCAACTTCGGCACTGGTGCTGATGATGACTCAATCCGCGTAATCTTGAATGCTGATACTGCCGCCGCTACTGCTGGCTTCAACAAGTTGGTCGATCTCGACCAGACTGTTAGCCAGACTACCGTTGCTTTGGGTGATGGTACTGTAACTGCTGGTCAGCACTTAGGTACTGCCGCTGCTACTCCTACTGTTGCTTCTACCAACGGTAACATTATCTGGTCTGACTACGCTGTTGTCGCTCATGACAGCACTGTGGCTGACAAGACTGGTGATGGTGGTAGTGACTTGGTCGCTGTCTCCACCTCTTCTGCAGACTGGGCCAACGGCTACCTGTTGAAGACTATGCCATTCTCTGGTAGAACCATGAATAACTAATCAATAGTTACTCCTGTTCTATCCTTGATGGATACAAATACTCCCGCTTCGCAAGAAGCGGGAGTATTTTGTTGTGTCTGTGTCATCTCGACCTTTGGGAGAGATCCCTTAAACATTATGATTCGAATATTAGAGCTTAAGCGATTTCTCTCTTCGCTACGCTACTTTCGAAATGACACATGTGATGATTTTGTATATAATTAAAATCATTATTATGTATAATGAGAAACAATATTTTATTTATATAGTTGCTAGTGACTCTGGCACCATTTATATTGGCGTCACTAATAATTTACTTAGAAGAATTACTGAGCACAAAGAATCTAAAATAGAAGGTTTTACCAAAAAATATCATTGTCATAAATTGATTTATTATGAAATTTACGGCTTAATATCGGCCGCGCTCTACAGAGAAAAAGAATTAAAAAAATGGAACAGGCTTAAAAAACAAAATTTAATTAAGACTTTAAATCCAGCTTGGAAAGATTTATTTAATGACTTATTATACTAGTCCATGTGTCATCTCGAACGAAGTGAGAGATCGCTTAAATGCTACTATTCGAATTATAACGCTTAAGCGATTCCTCTCTGCACTACGTTTCGTTCGGAATGACACATATGGTGATTGTTCTATAATCAAAGTAATAAAAAACCGCCCTCATCAGGCGGTTTTTTTATTACTCTTGATCTATTTACTCAAAGTCGGCATTAACAGCTTCGTCTTATACACTGTTGTCCCCGAGAGGAGGTAAAGTGTCTGATAGCTCTCATCAACCGCCATGTCACTCAAATCACCTAGCTGATCACCGGTGTATTGATTGATGAAGACGCCTTTTTTATTATAAACTATCAAACGTTTTTGGCTTGGCTCAAGGACATAGAGGTAGTCGTTGTCTTTGAGAGCAATAATCTTGGTCGGATTGCTTAGTGGCGGCTCAACAGGGGAGAGGGAGAAATTTTGTGGTCGACCGCTGCCAAACTGATGGACTGAGTTTTCATCTAGTAAATAGACGAAGCCATCAATTGATAGGGAGCGAATACTGCCTAGTCCTTCGTTATTTTTTAGCCACTCAGTCTTATCTCGGAAGCCATCTTGAGTTAATTGATAACGATAGACTTGCTTGTTGGTATCTGTATAAAGGTAGAGCTTGTTATAGTAAATCTCAAAGCCTTTGATATTATCCGGTGCTTCATCTAGAGCTAGACGCTTGAGATTATCGGCTGGAGTAATTTGCAGAATCTGATTGCCAGACAGTAGCCAATAGGCGCCGCTCTTGTCAGTAGAACCAAATTTCAGATTACTATCAACATCAGAAATTGTTTTAAAGCTCTTGGTTTTTTTATCAACTTTCACTATCTTATTATCAACTGTGAGATAGAGATAGTCACCAATCGATACTAGGTTGTTGAGGTGGCCTTCTTTGCCATTGACCTCAGCTTCCAAATTGCTTAGGCGAATTATATTGTTTATCTTGGCCAATTGATTTTCGTAGTTAGTTTTCTTGATGTTAAACTCGGTCTTTTCTTGCTCGTTCATTTGGTTTGGGAAGTCGCGCAGCATAGCTCCGATTTGATTTAGGCTATTTCTGGCCTTGTCTTTGTTGCCATAAAGCAAGTCAGCTTCAATTTGAGTCTCTTCTTTTTCAATTGCTTTGATGAGCTCAGCTACAGCCTCATGCATTTGCGCGAGTTGGGATTGTTGCTTTAAGCGATAGGCATTGGCAAAGAATAGTCCTAGGCAAATGATTACTACGCTAATCATGATTAAATGAGTTCTAGTGATGCGACTCTTAATGAGCTTGAGATTGGTCACGAGTCTTTGTCTTTTGTCCTGATCTGTGACGTGACTAAACAGGGCTCTCAGCACTGTCCACAGTGACAAAGCGACTGTTAGCAAGAAACCACTAATTTTGGCTAGTGATATGAGGCTCTGCTTGCGGTCAAAAGTTTTGGCTGGCAAAATTCGCAGATTACTTTTTGTCTTGGGCTTTAGCCTCTCAGCTGCCGCTCCCAAGCCAATAAATAGTTTGCGATAACTAAGGAAGCCCGATGGCTTAAGAATAGCCGCCGTCTTGTCTTCAGTCATATTGAGAACTCGAATGGATTCTTTGTTGAGGTCTTTCTCTGGTCCGCTAGGCATGTGTGTACGGTGGGTGCTAATACTTCTTAGCTCCGGCGAACTGTAAGAGCTAACCACCGGACTGTCGTCATTACTCTGCTGTCCTTTGTGATTTTTAATAATCAACAAGGAGAAGGGGACTGCTAGTTGTGTTTGTTTAAGAAGGTTTTCAATTTGAGCTGCTGCGCTTGCTGGTGGCAGGCTGCTGACGATTTTAATTAATTGTTTCTCTGATAGATATTCGTGGAGGGCTTCGTTAGTAAAAAGAAAAAAGCCATTTTGAGGTATTTGACCACTGACTACATTGGCCAGGATCTTGTTAGGAGCAAAGATATCTTCTTTGCTATCACTGGTTTTTTTGGAAATATTAATTAAGCTAAAGCTTTCGTCGTTCACTCCAGCTTGTGCTTTTGGTTTATAAATAAGCAGCGCTTGATTGCGACCAATACTGGTAAAATGAATCTTGTTTTCGTGAATAACCGCGATGGTTATGCTTAGTTCTTCGTTAGCAAATTTAATGGTTTGATTTTGATAGATTTCAAAAAGTATCTGATTGATTTTGGAAATAGCAGACTCAAAAATTGTTGCCACCGTCACTGTCGCCAATTTATTTAAAAGTAATATTTGCTCGTTTTCATAATAGGCGACACTAATCTGTTCAATAATTAAATTAAACAGCGTCTGATAGTCAGATTTTTTAGCTGGAAATTCAGCCAGTATTAATAGTCTTCCAACCGTTTCTTCTTGTGAAACATCAGGTTGACTAATATGAACTCGGCTGAGCGAACTAGCTCGCTCAGGGTTAATAACTAGTTGGGCAATTTTATAATAAATAGGCATTATTTAAAAACAAAATTAACTAATTAACTTTAATTAGCTATTGACTGAAGCTTGCTAATATTATACTATAAAGCCACCAAGACTACAAATCTGTAAGATATATAAAGATAGAAAAATAGAAATATATAAAGCTGTAAATTAATCTACCACTTATTAGTTTCCAACTTTCTATATTTCTAACTTTCTATATTTCTATTTTTAGCTATGTTAGATAAGTTATTCGGCTCCCACACCCGCGTCAAGCTGCTAAAGCTTTTTTTATTGCACTCCAAACAGCGCTATTATATTCGCGAAATTGCTCGCAACTTATCTTTGCAGCTAAATAGTGTTCATCGTGAGCTTGTTAATCTTGAGGAGCTTGGTATTATCCGCTCTGGCGCAGCTGACAGTGATGAGATTATTACTGCCGGTGAAGATAATTCCGCTCCAGCTGAGTTAAGTCCTGCCGAGCTCAAAGAGCTTAAAAAAACTGACAAAAAAGCTGATAAGAAGTTCTACCAAGCTAATCGTGATTTCGTCTTTTTTAACGAAATCAAGGCGCTTATTATTAAGTCGCAGATCATGTACGAAAAAGATTTTGCTGACAAGCTTAAGAAGCTTGGTAAAATCAAGCTCTTAGTTCTAACTGGATTTTTTGTCGGTAATGCCGATTCTAACATTGACCTACTTATGGTTGGTGACTTTAATAAAACTAAGCTAGTTAAATTAGTCAAAGAACTCGAGAGCGAATTAGTTCGCGAAGTTAATTACTCTACTATGACCGACGAAGAATTTACTTATCGTCGAGAAATAGCCGATGTCTTTTTATACAATGTCTTGGACGGAGACAAGATTGTCGTGCTTGATGAGGGTGGGTTCTTTAGCTAGAAGATAATTTGATGGATTTTTGAAGTGAGTCTCTTGTAGAGGCTTTTTTAATTTCCAATTTAAAATTTAAAATTTCAAAACAATTTCAAATTTCACAAATCTTAATTCTTAAACCTTTAAAAATTAAAAAATTCAATCATTAAAAATTGTTTTTAAATTTTAAATTTTAAATTGGAAATTATCAGTATCTATGTTATTATTACAATCATAAAATATGGAGCTAACAATTTATCTAGATCAATACGCCGAATTATTAAACCTTCCCTTCAATCAAGTCATCTATCGACTGATTTTTTGGTATTTCGGCTGGATGCCTTTTGCTCTAGCTTTTCTGTGGCTAGCTCGTGAATTGTGGTTAGATTGGCGTTCTAGTCTTTGGTCGGCTAAGCAAAGTTATGTCTTATTGGCCATCGACGTGCCTAATAATAATTCACAATCACCTAAGGCTGTCGAGAACTTTTTTTCTTATCTTCATGCTGCTCAAAGTGGTCCTAACCTCATGGAAAAATGGTGGGAAGGTAAGTATCAGCAGAGTTTTAGTTTTGAAATTGTCTCTATTGATGGTTATATTCAGTTTCTAGTCAGAGTGCCTAGTCCCTTCAAAGACTTCGTGATGACCGGTCTCTATGCTCAGTATCCTGATGTCGAAATCGCTGTCGTTAATGACTATGTCGATGCCGCTCCTGATCGCTATCCTGATCTAGAGAAAGATATTTGGGGTAGTGACTTGCTGCTTACTGCAGATCAAGCCTTGCCTATCAAGATGTATCGTGAATTTGAGCACATGCTCGGCGCTCCCGAAATGACCTATCGTGATACTATGGCTAACCTCATGGACGTCATGAGCAGCTTAGGTCCTGGAGAGCAGCTCTGGTATCAAATCGTAGCAAGTCCAGCTAATTTTAACTGGCTCAAGAGTTCTGCTGCCTATATTGATAAGCTCCTAGGTGTTAAGAAAAAGTCACCATTTAACAAAACTCTTGTTGGTAAGATATTAGTCGATATGGGTAAGTTAGCTGAAGCTCTTAACCCTTGGGATATTAGTATCAAAAAGGCTCCTGAAAAAGAAAAAGAAATTAGTTGGATGAACATGAATCCTTCAACCAAGAAGAAAATTGAAGCCATTCAAATGAAGGCTACTAAGATTGGTTACAGCGTCAAGGTCAGAGCTATTTATTTAGCTGACAAATCAGTGATGAATCGCGCTAAGGCTGTTAGCGGTTTTATTGGTTATATGAAGCAATTTGCTGCCCTGGACCTCAATGGCTTTATGCCTGACGGTAAATCCACTGCCACTTCAACTGCTTATTTTCGAGCCGCTCCTCGCGTAAATAGACGTAAAAATAATATTATCCGTTCTTACAAAAGTCGCAGTAGTTCGGTGGGGCAAGCTCCTTATATTCTCAATGTCGAAGAGCTAGCTACTCTCTGGCACTTTCCTTTGGATGCTGTGGTTAAGGCTCCGCTTCTACAACGTGCAGCTAGCCGTAAGGTTGAGGCTCCAATGAGCCTACCTTTCGGTGAATCGGGCGCTGGTCTAGCTACTGACCTTGAACCGATATTTGATGCTAACTACAATCTATCACGACCAGATGTTAATACTACTAAATCCACCGCTCCTAGCAGCGACCAAGGTTTTATCAAATTCTTAGAAGAAGAAAATAAAGATAAGGGTGCAGCGCCTGCTAATCTACCTTTTGTTTAATTATCCTTATGTCTAATAATAATCTCATTACTGTCTTTGCCGAAACTACTTTTCGTAATCAATTCAAGAAGTTCGGCATCAAGACTGACGATCGCCGCCGCCATATGTATGTCATTGGTAAGACTGGTATGGGCAAATCAACTTTGATGGAGAATATGATCATCGAAGACGTTCGTGCTGGTCGCGGTGTCGCTGTTGTCGATCCTCACGGTGAGCTAGCTGAAAAAGTCCTCAAATTTATTCCTGACTACCGAGTAGAAGATGTCGTCTATTTCAACCCAGCTGACACTGATCATCCTATTGCCTTTAACATCGTCGAACAGGTCGAGCCACATTTGCGTCATCTCGTCGCTTCTGGTCTTATTGGTGTCTTCAAGAAGCTTTGGGCAGATAGCTGGGGCCCTCGTTTGGAATACATTTTGCGTAATGCTATTCTCGCTGTTCTTGACTACGAAGGCTCAACTCTGCTCGCTGTTACGCGCATGCTGGCTGACAAGCAATTCCGTAAGCGTGTTGTTGACTCTATTCAAGACCCGGTCGTCAAGGCTTTTTGGGTTAAGGAATTCGCTGGTTATCAAGACAAATTTGCCTCCGAAGCAGTAGCGCCTATTCAGAACAAAGTTGGTCAATTTTTATCAAGCTCCTTGGTTCGTAATATTGTCG
This sequence comes from uncultured Gammaproteobacteria bacterium, assembly GCA_964435085.1. Taxonomy (GTDB): domain Bacteria; phylum Patescibacteriota; class Patescibacteriia; order Patescibacteriales; family Patescibacteriaceae; genus UBA917. The sequence continues at coordinate 6,964 of CAYSXQ010000017.1, forward strand.
GTCAATCCAAGTCGTCTATCGATATTCGTGAAATCATGGATAACAAGAAAATTCTTATCATGAACCTCTCTAAAGGGCGTATCGGTGAAGACAATACCCAATTACTCGGCGCTATGATGATTACTAAGATTCAGCTCGCAGCCATGAGTCGTGTTGATATGCCAGAAAACGACCGTAATGACTTCTATCTCTACGTCGATGAATTTCAAAACTTTGCTACCGACAGCTTTGCTAACATCTTATCCGAAGCTCGTAAGTACCGCCTCAACCTCATCATGGGTCACCAGTACATCGAGCAGCTCTCTGAATTAGTTGGCTCGGCGGTCTTTGGTAACGTCGGTACTCTCGTCGTTTATCGTGTTGGTGCTACTGACGCTGAGTCCTTGGTCAAAGAATTTACGCCAGTCTTCACCGAAGAAGACCTTGTGAACCTGCCTAAATTTAATTTTTGTCTGAAGCTCATGATTGATGGCGTAGCGAGCGACCCTTTTACAGCTCGTTGTCTGCCACCGCTTGCTAGTTCAGAGATAACCGGCAATGAATCAGTCGTCATCAATCTCTCTCGTCAAAAATATGCTGGTGAGCGAGATGATGTTGAGCGCGAAATTAGTGCTTGGCATGCCGATGAATTCTTGCCACCAAAGCCAGCTCCCTTAGTTTCTAATATTGACAGTCAAGCCAAAGCCAGCTCCCAAGCTCCAGTGACGCCAGTGGCGAGAGCTGCTGCAGTTATTCCTGATCCTGCTCCAAGTTCACTTAGTTATGCTAAAACTAGCCACTCCAGCGAGGAAGCTAAGCGCGCTCCCGGTCTTGAAGTCGAGTGCAGTAGTTGTGGTAAGCTAACTAGAATTAATTTTGAGCCAGATGGTATTCGACCTATCTTCTGCAAAGAGTGCTTAGTTAAATCCAAAGACGATCGTAAACGTCAAGCTGATGCTCGTCGTAATGCTAAGGACAAAGAATTAGCCGGACTGACAAAAGGCCCAGTTAATCACAGACCTGCTCCTAATTTTAATCGCCCTGCAACAGTCAAAACAACAGCTCCAGCTAGCCAAGCTCCTGCTCAAGTAAGTCCTGCTCCGGCTGTGGCTGCTAATTCATCTATTGCAGCGGCAGAGAGCCAAGAATCAGCTCTCAGTCTTGCTGATCTAGGTAAGGTGCCAGCTCGTGACTTCCGTGGCAAGACTCTTGAGCCAAGGCCGGTCAAGCTACAAAGTACTTCTCAGGATGAAGGAGAGGAGCAGGTCTTGTATACAAGCTAAAATTGGCAATTAAAACCATGAAAGTTAAAGCTAGTCTTCATCTTCACAGCAACGCTGACCTAGTCGAAGGGCAAGTTATTAATTACTCAGTTTTTGATTTGCTTGATGCTGCTAAACTTGTTGACATCCGAGTGCTTGCACACACTTGTCATAAACATTTCGTTTGGGATGAAGCTTGGTCGAGTTATGCTAAGCAACTAGGAATTGTGCTTATTCCTGGTGTCGAATTAGAGTTATTAGAAGGAGGTAGTCAAAATCACACCCTGGCTATTAATTGCGACAGTAGTATTAATCAAGTTCAGAGCTTTGCTGATTTGCAAGCTTACAAGCAGGCTCATCCTAATCTATTAATCATCGCCGCTCATCCTAATTTTGGCTTTGGCGCTTCGCTTGGTCTAGAGCGTCTCCGAAAATACTGGGACATCTTTGATGCTGTCGAAAACTCTTGGTTCTACTCTCGCTTTATTAATCCTAACCTAGTGGTAGCTCGTCTCGCTGCTTCTCGTCACAAACCTTTTATTGCTACTGCCGATTTGCACAATTTTAACTTTTTTTGTCTAGCTACTGACTACGCTGTCCTTGATTTAGCAGAATTAAACACCGAAGCGGTGGTCACTGCCGTCAAACAAGGTAATTTTACTAATATTACTAAGCCTAAGGCTCTTTGGCGCCTAGCCATCTCTGCTATCCACGCCATTGCCCTAGACTGGCGTCTTAAGTTGACTAAATCATAAAAAACTGTTAAAACAAAGGCTAATTTCAAATTTAAAATTTAAAATTTCAAAACAATTTCAAATTCTCCAATTCTTTAATTCAAAAACCAATTTTGAAATTTAAGCATTCAATCATTAAGCATTGTTTTTAAATTTGAAATTTTAAATTTTAAATTAGCCCATGGATTACTTAAAAATTGGCAAAGCCAGTGATCTGACTGGCAAAGATTATCGTCTCTATCGTTACCTGGAAATACTGCCTGGTGCTTTGTCATGGCTAACTCTAATTAGCTTAGTCGCTCTTTCTGCTTGGGAACCAGTCTGGATGGCTATTTTCCTTATTCTTTTTGATATCTATTGGTTACTACAAGTTTTATACTTAGCTATTCATCTACTTTCTTCTTATCGTAAGCTCAAAGAAAATCAAGCTCTCGACTGGGAGGCTCAATGTGCCTCTCTAGCTCCTCGCAGTTTTGTAGTCAAGAATGCTCAAGAAACAAGAGAATTTACTGCTTCTTGGCAGGATTTTTACCAGTTAATTATCTTGCCTACTTACAACGAAAGTCTAGCTTTAGTTAGCACCACCGTGGCGGCTATTGCCGAGGATCCTTATCCTAAAGACAGGCAAATCCTGGTCCTGGCTATCGAAGAACGAGCAGGGGAGAGCGCTAAGACTAATGCTGAACTTATCAAGGCTCAGTATGGCTCTAGTTTCAAAAATTTTCTTATCACCGTTCATCCTGACAATGTTGTAGGGGAGATCAAGGGCAAGGGAGCAAATCAAGCTTATGCCGCTCGTGAGGCTAGACGTCTAGTCATTGACGCTGAAAATCTGGACTATGACAAGATCTTGGTCAGCGTCTTTGATATCGATACTGTTATCAAGCCTGGCTATTTCCACTGCTTAATTTATCGTTTTTTTAAGGCCGAGTTTCCTCATCGCTCAAGTTATCAGCCCATTCCTATTTACAATAACAATGTCTGGCAAGCGCCTTTTTTTGCTCGCATTGCTGCTTTTTCTAATACCTTTTGGCAAATGATGCTCCAGATTAGACGTGAGAAGCTGGCTACCTATTCTTCGCACTCTATGTCTTGGCGCACCTTGGTTGATATTGGTTTTTGGTCACCGGCCATGGTTAGTGAGGACTCCCGCATTTTCTTCCACTCCTTCTTTTACTACAAGGGCGACTACCGTGTTGAACCAATGTATTTCCCCGTCTTTATGGATGCCTGCATGGACAAGTCCTTGCTTGCTACAGCTCGTAACCTCTACAAGCAACAACGTCGTTGGGGCTGGGGTGTCGAAAACTTGCCTTATATGATCTTTAACACCGCTAAAGACTGGCAGGGTCTGCCTAAAGGCAAATTTGTTTACCAAATAGCTATTCAGCTCTATGGCTTCCATTCTTGGGCAACTAATGCCTTAATTATTGGTCTCATTGGCTGGTTGCCACTTTTACTTGGTGGTGATAAATTTAACGAAAGCGTCCTCTCTGTCAATCTCCCAGCCATCACTCAGAATCTCATGACTTCAGCTATGCTCGGCATGATCCTTTCAGCTATCATTTCTACTATCATCCTACCTAAGAAACCGGCCGACTTCAGTGCTTGGCGTTACCTAGTCATGCTTGCTCAATGGATGTTCCTCCCTATCTCTATTATCATCTTCGGCTCCGTCCCTGGTCTTGAAGCTCAGACCCGCTTGATGTTTGCTAGGTACATGGGTTTTTGGGTAACGCCAAAAGAGCGCTAAATCAAACTGCCGGCCGGCCGGCAGGTTAACAATTAACAATTAGCAATTATTAATTAAGAGATAATTATTAATTTAGTAGAATTGTTAATTGTTAATTTCTAATTACTAATTGACTATGTTTTCCTGGCTCTTCGATCAATCAAAACCCGGCGTCAGCTTCGTCAAGATTTACGCTTGCTTAGTTTTGTCTTGGCTAATTATCATTGCCGGTTTTATCTATTTGTAACTATTAGTCTTTTGACCAGAGTATTATTAAATGCTAAAATAGCAAAAAATAATGCTATGGATTTTAGTCAGGAATAATATGATAAGCTGCTTAAGAAGGATGATCTGGCCTTCATAGACGCATTAATGTCTAAACATTTCGATTCTGTGCTTGGTGAAATTCTGGAAAAAATAAATAATATCAAGGTCGTTCTTGAAGAGATGATAAAAGAATCATTGTTAGCAAGGGAGCTTAAAAAATAATTATTTTGAAAATAAAATCTATTTAATAATATGACCTTGAGTCCTGAGCAATTTAATAAAATAGCTTTAAAAGCAGATACTGATAGAATATCTGCTGATTTACAAGATTTTAAGGAGGAAATGCGTCAGTTTAGAAGCGACATGTTTAAGATAATGGATGGAGTAGTTAAAAGACTTGATAACATTCAAATTGAATCAGTTTCTAACATTGCCGCCCACGACCGTTTCGAAAGCAGAATCACTCATCTTGAAAAAACTCTATTATAAAAATCTCTACTAAAAAACCACCCGCGAAGGTGGTTTTTTAATTTCTCAAATAATCAATTATTTGGCCAAAGTCTTTACAGTCTTGATACATTTGGTACAAACCTTGAGAGTGGCACCAGCAATATGCTTGGACTGCAAGTTGATGTGCTGACGTTTCAGAGTTTTAATATTAGAGTGGGAGCGGCTGGCGTCTTTCGTAGATCCTCGTCCGCATAAATCGCAAATTCTGGCCATAAAATTAGTCTAAATGTTTATATAAAGCAATGATTGATAGTTTAATAGCTTTTTCGAAGGCTGTCAATAGACATCCTCTTTTAGAGCTAACTTATCATTTTTGTTCAATTATAGCACTTTTTGACTTTGGTCTTATTATAAACTACAGTTAATCTATAGTTATTTTACAAATTTACAAAGGAGTTTGAGATGAATGAGAAATTTGTCTTATTTGCGGAATTTCCCTTTACTTTACCTGATGACTATGATGAAAAACATCAATTGTTTAAATTTATTTTTAGTCATCGCAGTCGTTTTAAACACCTAAATGAAGAAATTAACTTTAGAAATTTCGCTAAAGTTAGTCATTGTTTAGTTAAAGGTCAGGTCTATACGATGAAGATTTGGTCAGTTAAGACTAATGAATCAGCTACAATAGATGAATGGGGCGAGTTTTTGGCAGGTGATGGCGTTATTGCTGTAGAAATAAGACATTTGACAATAGCCTATCAGCAAAATTCCAAAAAATTCCCTTTATCTAGGTATGTTATATCTATAACTGAGCCACATTCATACAAGGATGATATTCGCAGACCAGGCATCAGAGCTCTTAATGAAGAGTGTCCTGATGGTCAGCGTCTCGACCTCGGTTTAATTTGTTCATCCGCTGGTTATGATAATAATTTCTTTTTCTTCGGAGTTTATGACAGTGTCATTAATGACCAGTCTCCAGCAGCGCCTACATAAGCAGGCGCTCTTTTTTTGACTTCTAAGCTTTTTTATATTATATTCTAAAGCACTATGATGCTTACTATTTTTCAAATTATTGCCCTGGTTATGTCTGCCGTTGTGCACGAAGTGGCGCATGGCTACATGGCTTATCGCCTCGGTGACGACACAGCCAAGGACTTAGGTCGCCTAACTCTTAATCCGATTAAACACCTTGATCCAGTTGGTTCCGTCCTTGTGCCACTGATTTTAACCATGTCTGGCGCCAGATTCTTCATCGCTTGGGCTAAGCCAGTGCCTTTTAACCCTTATAATCTAACTGACAAGGTTAATGGTGCTATGAAGGTTGCTCTCGCTGGTCCTGCCTCAAACCTGGTTATTCTAGTCATTTTTGGTACTTTTGCTAAGTTACTCCCTCTCACTACTAGTGCCAAATCAGCACTGCTACAAGCCTTTTTTGTCCAAGGCAACAGTGAAACCCTGGCTCTAATGGCCGGTTCAGTGGCCAGTAGTCTCTACATCATGTCCCTAATCATCTGCCTGATTAATGCCGTTCTTATGGTCTTTAACCTTATTCCTATTCCTCCTCTCGACGGTTCCAAGGTCCTATTAAGATTCCTCCCTGAAAAAGGCAAGCAATTCTTCTACCAATACGAAGGCTACGGCATGTTTGTGGTCCTAATCCTGGTCTACCTAGGCGCTTTTGACCTTATTCTTAACCCTGCTATTACTACCATTTTAAGCCTTTTCTTTTAATAAGCCCGTCTCTCTTGACTAATATTTAAGTTTCTGATATTTTGAAGATAACAATTTCCCGAAAATTCGGGTTTTATTTTACTTTTTTAAGATTACTAAGAATAGGCGAGAGCCGCAACTACTGTATATATGCCAACAATCAACCAATTAGTTAAACAGGGCAGAAAGAAAATTGCCAAAAAACCGAAGTCTCCAGCTTTGAAAGTTACTCTGGATAGTTTGCACCGCAAGAAGTCTACTACTATTGTTGGCGCTTCTTTTAAGCGCGGTGTGTGTTTGAAGGTTACTACCACTACTCCAAAGAAGCCTAACTCCGCTTTGCGTAAGATTGCGAGAGTCAGACTATCAAACGGCATGGAAGTTACTGCTTACATTCCAGGTATGGGTCATAACTTGCAGGAACACTCGATCGTCTTGATCAAGGGCGGAAGAACTAAGGACTTGCCTGGTGTTCGTTACAAGGTTGTCCGCGGTGTCTACGACTCACAGGGTGTCGAAGCTCGTCGTAACGGTCGCAGTATCTATGGCGCTAAGAAGCCAAAGGCTGCTAAGAAATAAATAATAATTATCCATTAAAATTAATTTACAAACAGTAGTTGCATAAATATTTCCACTTAGCGTGGCTGCTAAGTGAACTAAATACTATGAGAGGTAAACAAGCACCAAAAAGAGTTATTGAACCAGATCCAAAGTATCACGATGTCGACGTGGCCAAATTCATCAATTACATTATGATTGGTGGCAAGAAGGCGACTGCTCAGCGTGTGCTTTACGATGCTTTTGAAATTGTTCGCGAAACTACCAAGCAAGATCCTCGCCATGTTTTTAACAAGGCTCTCAAGCAAGTTTCTCCATTACTCGAAGTCCGCGGTCGTCGCGTCGGTGGTGGTAACTACCAAATCCCTTATCAGGTCCGTGGCGAACGTCGCTTTGCTTTGGCTTGCCGCTGGATGATTGATGCTGCTCGTTCCCGTAAGGGTAAGGCTATGTCCGAAAAACTAGCTGAAGAATTCATCAATACAGCTAAGGGCGAAAGCGCCTCAATGAAGAAGAAAGCGGACGTTCATAGAATGGCTGAATCCAACAAAGCTTTCGCGCACTTCGCTCGATAAGCTAATTGGGTTAATTTCAAATTTAAAATTTAAAATTTCAAAACAATTTTGAATATTTTAAATCTAAATTTTGAATTAGCATAACTTCCAAAATATTTAACAACAAAAATTAATGAATTTGAACATTAAGATTTGTTTTGAAATTTGAAATTTTAAATTTAAAATTCGTCATTATGCCCCGAGAATATACATTACAAAAAACCCGCAATATTGGTATCATGGCCCACATTGACGCTGGTAAAACTACTTTTACCGAACGCGTCCTTTTCTATACCGGTAAAAAGCACAAGATCGGCGAAGTTCACGAAGGTGCTGCTGAAATGGACTGGATGGAACAGGAAAAAGAACGTGGTATTACCATTACCTCTGCCGCTACTACTTGTTTCTGGAAAGATAACCGTATTAACATTATCGACACTCCAGGTCACGTCGACTTTACTGTAGAAGTAGAGCGCTCTTTGCGTGTCCTTGACGCCGCTGTTGCTGTCTTTGATGGTAGTCAGGGTGTTGAGCCACAATCCGAAACTGTTTGGCGTCAAGCTGATAAGTACCACGTCCCACGTATTTGTTTCGTCAACAAAATGGACAAGACTGGCGCTGACTTCTTCATGTGTATGGATTCTATTCATAGTCGCTTGAATACTCAGGCCGTCGCTGTTCAGTTGCCAATCGGTGCTGAAGATACTATGAAAGGTGTCGTCAATCTTTTGACTCAGAAAGCCTATATCTTTAACGGTGCTCACGGTGAAGATATTCAAGAAGTTGATGTGCCTGCCGACATGAAAGACATCGTGGCTAAATATCGCAACATCATGATTGAAAAGGCGGTTGAATGTGATGAAACTCTTACTGACCGTTATCTTAACGGTGAGGAAATTACTCTCGATGAAATCAAAGCGGCTATCCGTAAAGGTGTTATCGCCAGTCAAATCTACCCAGTCTTCTGCGGTACTGCTTTGCAAAATATCGGCGTTCAGCTCGTCCTCGACGCTGTTGTCGACTACCTTCCATCTCCACTCGACGTTACTCCTTTAGTCGGTCATGTTCCTGATGAAATGGACAAGGAGGTGCCAGTACCAGTTAAGGACGACGCGCCTTTTATGGCTCTTGCTTTCAAAATTGCTACTGATCCTTTTGTCGGTAAGCTCTGTTTCGTACGTGTCTATTCTGGTGTGCTCGCTTCCGGTTCTTATGTTCTAAACGCCTCTACTGGCAAGAAGGAACGTATCGGTCGTTTGGTTCGTATGCACGCTAACAGCCGTGAAGAAATTAACGAAATCCATTCTGGTGACATTGCCGCCGTCATTGGTCTCAAAGAAACTTTTACCGGCCACACTCTCTGTGATGTTGATCATCCGCTACTGCTCGAAGCTATCAGCTTCCCTGAGCCAGTTATTCAGATTGCCGTTGAACCAAAGACTAAGGTTGACCAAGAGAAAATGGGCATGGCTCTCTCTCGTCTTGCCGAAGAAGATCCAACTTTCCGCGTCGAAACCGACGAAGAAACTGGTCAGACTTTGATTTCTGGTATGGGTGAATTGCACCTCGACATCATCGTTGATCGTATGAAGCGTGAATTTAGCGTCGAAGCTAATATCGGTCAGCCACAAGTTAGCTACCGTGAAACTATCCGTAACGAAGCTGAAGCTGAAGGTAAGTATGTTAAGCAGTCTGGTGGTCGCGGTCAGTTCGGTCATTGTTGGTTGCGCATCGCTCCTAACGTCGAAGGTGGTGGCTATTCTTTCAAAGATGCTACTAAGGGTGGTAGTATTCCTAAGGAATATATTCCTGCTATCGAAAAAGGTGTTAAAGAAGCTGTTGAACGCGGTACTATGGCCGGCTACCCAATGGTCGATGTCAAAGTCGAAGTCTTCGATGGTTCTTACCACGAAGTCGACTCTAACGAAATGGCTTTCAAAATGGCCGGTATCATGGCTTTCCGTGACGCTTGTAAAAAGGCAAATCCTGTCATTCTTGAACCAATCATGAAAGTTGAAGTTACTACTCCTGAAGAATACATGGGCAGCGTTGTTGGTGACCTCAACTCCAAGCGTGGTCAGATCGAAGAAATGTCTGATCGCGGCAAGTTGAAAGTTATCAAGGCTAAAGTGCCTTTGGCTGAAATGTTTGGCTACGCTACTTCTTTGCGCTCTATGTCTCAAGGTCGTGCTAACTACGCTATGGAATTCCTGCACTACAGTGAAGCTCCTCGCCATGTCGCCGACAAGATTATCGGTGAAAAGGCTAAAAAGTAATTACTACATATCAAATTTAAAAAGCAGTCTCATTGGAGGCTGCTTTTTATTTGCCTGTCCCTATGTTATAATTAGGCTAATTAGTAAAATAATAAACTAACCAGTCTAATTTATGACCAAGTTTAATCAGGTCTTAGCTGCTTGTCTGTTATTGCTCGGTGTCTTGACGCTTAGTAATCAAGTCAGTGCCAAAGACTACGGTCCTTATGGACCATTCAAAGAAGCTCGTTATGCACTCTCCAAGAAAAACTTCGCTTTCTCTTATCGTGATGCTAGTGGCAATTCCTATGTTCAGGTTCGTGACACTAGTCCGATGGGTCCTTACAAGGCCGCTGGTCTTTATGACGCTATTACTGATTTGCAGGTGACTGATGATGGTGGCTATGGTTTTATCTATTCCCAACAAGACTCTAGCCAAGCCAATCTCTATCTCAATGCTAGTGGTGTCATCACACCTTTGCGTGATCGCTATAATCCACGCAAGCCTCAGTTGACTATGGTCACCAAGGACAAATGGCTAGCTACCACTGACCAAATTGCTTTCGTCAAATTCGATTCGGCTAAAGTTATTGAAGTGCCTTGCAGTGCTAGCAAAGACGCGCCTTGCATGATCAACAGCTCTGGCGCTTCCGCTAATGCCTGGGGTTATGCCTACCAAGACTACAAAAACTACAAAGGCTATATTCGTATCTACGACAAATATCACGGTGTTAATAATAAGACCTACGGTCCTTACGATTTCGATGCTTCTGAAGGCGACAAACGTACGGCTGTCAGTATTGGCACCAAGGATTGGCTCGCTTCCTATTACAGCAATGGCAATGCCTATGTCATTCTCAGTGGCAAAGTTGTCGGTCCTTTCAAAAGCGTGAACAGCATCATGGCCAAGGATAATGTCGCGAGCTACTGCTACACCAATGCTAAGAATATCAGCGAGTGTAATGTAAATGGTAAAGTCTATTCTAACTTTGGCGCCAGTGGCAACATCAAAACCATCATCGATGGCGATAAGTATGGTATGAGTTCTGGTGGTGAGTGTATTATCTATTCTGGTGCTTTGGTTCGTACTGATTGCTCTAGCTTCAGCTATGCCGACGGCAGCTACTCACTGACTAAGTCAAATTCCTCAGAGCGCTTTGTCGTCAACGGCGAAGAGTACAAGATCTTGCCAGAACACAGTTTGAATACTGCCAAAAATTCCGTCTGGGCTGGCGCTAACAACTGGGCCTACGCCGCCTTTGCTAATAAGCCAACTACTTACTGCGCTAATGTCGTCATCAATGGCAAGGCTACTCCTGTTACTGGTGGTTTCTATGACGCATCTAAGATTTATCTCTGTCAAATCGACCTCTCTCTCACTGGCTCAAGTTATGCTATGCGTACTAGTGGCGCTGATCAAAATGTCTTCATCACCGCGGCCCTTGATTTCAAAAACCCAAGCCGCATTACTGGCACGAAGACCAGCTGCGGTAACGGCAAGCGCGAAGGTCTCGAAGAATGCGATACTATCGACCTTGCTGGCAAGACTTGTCGCAATTCCAATTTCTACGGCGGTGCACTCCGCTGTGATAGTCAATGTAAATTTGATCGTACAGACTGCGTCAACAATAATATCTGTAATGACAATGATGGCGGTGACAATCCTTATCTCATCGGTACAACTAATACCAAATTAAACGGTCTCTCTGCCACAGTCTTCTCAACTAATAATCGTGACGTCTGTATTTCTTCTACTCAACTCAAAGAATTCTACTGCGCCCCTGATGCTAAGTATCCTGGCCAAGTACTGCAAACCCGTATCTATGATTGTCAGTGTTCTGGTGGTATTTGTATCGACAAGAAACCAGCCTGTAATCGCAATAACAAGATCGACACTGGCGAAGCTTGTGATCGTGCTGACCTAGCTAAGCAAACTTGTAAGAGTCTTGGCTTCGGCGGTGGTTCGCTCTCCTGTGGTAACGACTGCCAGTTTAATACCAGCTCTTGCACTAAGTGCGGCAACAACAAGATCGACACCGATCTCAAAGAAAAGTGCGACGGCAACGACCTCGCCGCAAATAGCTGTGAGTCGCTGGGCTTCATGTGTGGTCAATTGAAATGCGCGAGCACTTGCGGTGGCTTTGACACTTCTATGTGCAAGACTAATAAAGCCGATTGCACTAACCTAAACTCGCAGAGTCTCTCGACTACACCTTACAGTGCCTTTGACTCTAATAATACTAGACAATATCAAGCAGTTGTCACTGACATTAATGCGAAAGCTACTTTGTCAGCTACTAGGTAATCTAAAAAATAAAGCCGTCCTCAGTGGACGGCTTTTTTTGTCTTTTTAATATTTTAAAATAGTGATTTGATTGACAGTCCCAAGGCAGCTCCAGAACTGGCTGTGTCGTGATTATAACCATAGGCTAGCCAATAGCCGAGTTCGACTACTTTGCTCTGCTGGAAGCAAATCTGAATCTGCGGTCCAGCTATTGAGTGCTCCTCAGCTCTAATTCCTAATTCGAGATACGATCCAAATAAAGCCAAGCTTTCTATACTTAACTTGCCTAGATACCACAGTTCATCGCCTTGTTTTTTGATTTCTAGTTCAACAATTAAATTTCTCGAACCTAAGTATCGACTACTTATACGCATATTCGCTCCAGTAGCAAGTACCACAGCATTCGAATGACTTGGTTCTAGCGGTCTTTTTTGATAGGCACAGCCAGTGCTTAGACTTATTTCCAGCTCTGTTTTTTCTGTTATCTGTGCGCTAAAAGAGCAGCCTACTAAGCAATAAAAATGTGTTTCGTGTTCAAAGGTAAGACTAATGTCATTGATAGCACCCCAATGTTCGCTAAAGCTAAGCGGCTTGGCTAAAATTTGGGCGCGACCACTGGCAGTCATCTGATCTCCGGAAATATCCAGACTAATCAAATGATTGTTATGCTGCATCTGCACTAAAGAATCCTGTCCCAGACAGGGGAGTCCCATTGCTAGGACAAACAAACAACAAGTAGCTAACTGCTTCACTCTCCACTCCTAAAATATTAATAAATTGTAAGGTACTATTAAGTCCAAAAGTAGCATAGCACAAGAGTCATTGAGCTTCAATATAAAAAAGAGCCGTTCGAATTTAATCGAACGGCTTTGTGTCCTTAGATTGTTTATTTATTTTATAGTACTACCGAGCCTCCAAGTACTAAAGACTTGTTCAAGCTACTTAATCCAGCCCAAGTGCTTAATCTTTTTTGTCCAACAGCATAATATACTTGAATACAGCTGATTAAGTCATAGTTATAGTTTTGACTATCCTGCTCGAAAGCCAGACCTCTAAACGAAACCCCTAGTGTTAGTGGCTCAGTTATTTTTACCAGCTGTGCCTCTAGGTTTGCTTGGCCTATCTGATAAGAAAAGCCAAGTAGTGATTTCGAGTCTAGTTCTAGGCTTAGGCAACGATCTTGTGTCCATTCATATGCTAGGTTAGCACGCATGCCCATCACTAGTTTTTTGTGAGTAACATTATAGCCCATCAACATTGCTACCATTAAAGATAGGTGATCGTTTTGGCCAGCAAGTGCTATTCCTAATGACGCATCATTACTTTGATAGGAATAGTTTTGAGCTAAAGAGATATCTGCAAATAAGCTTATTGTTTCGCCGCCTCCACTAGGTCCTCTGGCTATTTGTGCTAAACATCGAAATGTCTGACTGGAGGCAGTTACTAAGCTACTGATACCCAGAGACTTATACGGCATTAATCTACTAATACTCTCATCAGTGAAATTACGTGTAGAGTCTTGACTAAAACAGGGGACAGCTAACAAGGCTATCAGGCAAAGAGGCAAGAAAAACTTTTTCATGACTAACTCCTATAAATAAATTATAAATGTACCAAAACTAATTTCATTAAATATAATTAAAATTATAGCACAAAATAGTCAATAAGTCAATAATTACGCCAAATATTGCTAATAAATGGCTTATATTAAGTATATTTAGTAGTATTTTTCTAATTCCTATCTAATTTACTCTGGATTCCAGGTCGCAGCCCGGAATGACAGAGTAGAGTAGCCTGGCTTTAAAAATTAAGATTTGGGATTTATTTAAAAATTACAAAATTCAAAAATTAAAAATTAAGATATTCAAAATCCTGCCTGCTGGCAGGCACGGTGTTTTGACATTTTAAATTCATAGTGCCCTTGTGGTATAAAATTTGAAATTATCTTGACTTCCCCTAAAAACCAGCATATACTAGCATTTAT
>CAYSXQ010000018.1:0-1794 GCA_964435085.1 uncultured Gammaproteobacteria bacterium
AAGAAGACAGCGATGAAGCCGGTGAAATATACGGCGAAGAAGGCTGGCCTAGCGGCTGGAACTGCTGTGCTTGGCTCGGCGAAGTTTGCTGATGGTGCTTTGACTGGCGGTGCCATTGGTCGTGGTATTGGTTATGCTAAGGATAATATGACTAGTATGTCTGGCTTAACTAGAATTAAAGATGCCATGGTTAGTCAATTAGGTGATAGACTGGGTACTAATTCTTTGTTGAAATTAAATTCTAAAGTTGCTCAGATGCGGCAGGCCGTTGGTGCTAATAAGCAGTTTGTAGATGAGAATGGTGTGACTTGGAAAGCTAGTGAGGATGGTCAAGGACCGATTACTGCGAAGGGCGAGAGTCTCTATACTAAAGATGCTGCTGGTAACAGAATTCGAAAGAGTGCTGAGGATGTAGAGAAACTACTACCTAAGTTTAATGGTAAGTCTGTGGAGATTAATGCTATGAGTGAAAAGATGGCTCAGGGTGTGGCTGGCTGGCGCTCTAATATTTTGAGTGTTAACTCTGCTAGTGCTAAGGTTAAGAAAGACAAGGAAGACGTTGATAAATTCAGGAAGCTATACGGCTACTTAGAGACGGAAAGTGATTTTAAGAATACCTTTGCTAATACGCCTAACGTTAATCGTCGTCAGGGTATTGCTCTCGCTGCTAAAGACAAAAACTTCACAGTGGTTGGAGCTGGTCCGAATGCTACTGAGCTTGCTGCAGAAAGAAAGGCGGCTAATAAAAAAGAGGAGTATGAAGAGAAATTAGAGGAAAAGCTCAAGAGTTTGGCTGACTTAGATTTTGATAATCTAACTGCTGCGACTGACCTGAAGAGAGAGTATGAGAATTCTGCTCTGGGTACTATTGATAGAGCTACTTTTGATAGCACTAATCCTGCTGATATGGATAAGTTGGCTAAAAAGTTTGCTATTCAGAATGAAATGCAGAAACGCGGTGTGTGGAATGATTATGTTGAATCTTTGCCAGATGCTGGTGCTAAGAGTAGGGCTAGAGCAGAGGCTGGAGCTATTAATGATATTAATAATGCTGAGCTTGAAAAGATTACTAGTGCTCGCCAGATCAAATTGGATGATATTAACAAACGTGAAAGTGCTGAGCAGAGAGAAGAATTTGATAAGGTGAAGAATTTGTTTAAGTACACTCCAAGCCTAATGAAAGAATTTATGGAAGGAATGGTGAAAACTAGACCGGATTTGGTTTGGGATTTGGATAATAAAGCTCACGTAGATGCTTTTACTGGTGCTGCTAAGAAGGATAAGATTAGTCTTAAGGAGTTGAAGGTTGATCATATGGATCCTGGTAATTTAGGTTCTTTCTTAGGTATCTATAAAGATGCTGTGGGTCCTGATCGTTACGCTGCTCAGGTGGCTGATATTGATAAGAACGGTAGCAAGGCGTTTGCTACGAAGATTAGTGAGGCTTCTCTAATCAATGCTGCTAGACAGGATGTTAAAGCTGCAAAGGCGGCGCCAGATTCAGCAGATAGAACGAAGGCGGAGCGCGAAGCTCAGGCTTATAGAACGCAGGTTGTGGCTCTCAGTGGTGATTTGCGTAAGGCTTTTTCTAAAAATGGTATATTGGACGAAGTGGCTTTGAAAAAATTTGCTCAAGCAGCTTCAGCTAAGCAATTAGAGCAAATAGATGATTCGTCAATGGATTCTCAGGTAGCTGAGTTGCTGGCTTCTCAGGTTAATTCGGCGAAGGTGGCGCAGCTAGTTCGTAATGATAATAATCCTGGCTTGATTAAGAAGATTTTTGAGGCTTGGCGA
>CAYSXQ010000018.1:1894-3485 GCA_964435085.1 uncultured Gammaproteobacteria bacterium
CGAGCTTGGTAGTTGACCTACTTAATATAAAGACAAATATGAACGAAGAGTTAAAGAAGAAAATTAAAGAGTTGCCTGAAGAGGTCTTTTATTTGCTGACGGCTGATAAGGCGGCCGAGCTTAATGCTGCTTTGATTGGCGAATATGATCTGAGTGGTGTGCAGGCGGCGGCCGTGGTAGAATTGGTTGAGAAGGTTTATGTTAAAGAGCTACGCTTGTCGGATTTATATACGCAAATTAAGTCTTTGCTTTCTTTTGAGGAGACTCGCTTGCGTCAGTTTATTTGTGACTTAGTCGGCTATCGTTTTGTGCCAGTAGCTGATTGGCTAGGTGAAGATGCGGTTAATTATATTCGTTCTCTGGGTGGTGATGCGGCTACTTACGCTCAGGATAATGAAGATTTGAAATTAGCGGCAGCGAAGGAGTTAGCTGCTGATAATCTGTTATGGCAGGAAGAGGCTGAATTGCCGCCACTGGAAGCTGATGATGGCAGTCCACTTAATATCTATCCTGATGATCCGAGTTATATGGCAGCTATCACTGCTCCTGAGTCTAGTGATGAGGTTGAAGAGACAGAGGTGGCGAGTACTGAGGATTTGATTGCCGACTACAAAAATATTTTGACTAAGGAGTTGGATAGTTTGCTTGCGATTGATGATTATTTGTTTGTTGAGCAGTTTAATAGTCGTTTAATTGCTCTCTTGGTGGAAAGAATCGAGGTTAAAGATGAATTAGTGGCTGTTTTACTTAATAACGAGGCTAGAATTGGTAGTGAGACGATTGTGGTCGATGGTCGGCAATTGCCGCCGACAACTGGGGCTTGGATTAGTTATTTTATTAGTCAAAAGGGTAGTAGCTTGTTTGATGCGGTGACTTTGTCGGATTTCTTGGTTAATGCTGCTAATACTAAGTTCCTTGCGCCTAGTGATAAGGCGAAGTTGAGTCGCTTGCTACTACTATATCGTAATTTGAAATTCTTTCCAGATAGTCTCGTCGGTGATGAGCCGGATAAGTGGGAGATTTTGACTAATGTTGGGGAGGTTAATTATAGGGTAATCGAACAGTCTACGCCCGAGGCGTACCCGCCTGGGGCGGGGAAAGTTACTGATGTAAAGAGTGCGGTTGATGTGGTAGAGCCTGCGGTGGTTAAAAGTTTTGCGGTTGATTCTGCTAAATTAAATGCACTGAAGGCTTTGGGTGATAAGTATCCGGCGGGGAGTTTGGAGAGGCTGGCTATCGATGAAGAAATTAAAAGATTAACTACTCTTAAATAAATATGCTGGAGTATTTGCAACAATATAATAATTTACCACAGAGCTTGCGTGATGCTTTGGCGGCGCCGGGGATTATTGCGGCGATTCATAATTTGGAGACTAAGTATAAGATTAGCTTGGCTTTGGTGGTGATTAAGGCGGCGATTGGTGAATTAACACCTGCTAACCTGGCAGCTGGCTTGGTGACTGATTGCAAGTTAGCTGAGTCTGATGCTGCTCGACTGGCTAGTGATTTAAAACAGAGTATTTTCTTTGTTTTGCCTGCTTTTAAAGCTAGTCCGATTGTGAAGCTGGGTGACGAGTCGAAAGTCGAAAGT
>CAYSXQ010000018.1:3585-10639 GCA_964435085.1 uncultured Gammaproteobacteria bacterium
AGTCTGAAAGTCTCGAAATGAAGAGTCGTTTGGATGTAGTTAGCACTGGTACTTCAACGGTGGATGAACGAGTGACAGATTTGATTAAGAAGGCGAAGATTGATTTAGCTAGTCAGTCACTGATCGATCGTTTGCGTCAAATTCTTAGAACCTATCTCTTGGGCGTGCGTGATCGCATCGCAGCGATGGATGCGCTAACGAAGCCAATTGAGCTTGGGGGGCTCGCTTTTAGTAAGGTTTTAGCTGAGGATTTGCTAAGAATTGCTGATGGTAAGACCGCGGCGGCTCTTAGTCAAAATGTGAATACGCGACCATCTTTGCCTGTTTCTTTGGACGCGACTAGCCGAGAGCTGGGCTATGATTTGATGACGGCGCTGGCTGCTAAGGGTCAAGCTAAGGCACCTATTAATCCGCTTTCTACTCAATCACGTTTGGTCCAGCAACAGCAAACTAATCCAAATGCGGTGATTAAGAAAACTGTTTTGCCAACTAATTTGCCTTGGCAGGCTGATGGCACTAGGTCTGTTGATAGCGGAGTTGTGAAGGCTAGTCCGATCGTTAAGCTTAGTAATGAGTCGAAAGTTGAAAGTCAGAAAGTCGAAAGTCTCGTTAAGGCGCCGGCAGTCGTGGAAAAGAAAGTGGAGATTGCTCCAACTCTTAATGCTAAGCCATCTACCGCTGGTGTAGCGAAGGCAATACCCCTTCCAGCTATTGCTACTGAAGTTACTGTAATCAAGGATGTTCCAGTGATTGTAACTAAGGAGGCGTTGAAGCCTACTTCGACAAAGCTCAGTACGGGTGTGGTCAAAGTTGCGCCGGAGCGGTATAATAAGACGGAGAGCGGGGAGATTAAGATGGATGATGTGCACTTCACTCCGCGAGTCTTTACGCCGATTGATGAATTGAAGTATATGACACTGAAGAACTTCCGTAATTTGAATGCTGATCCAGTGGTGGCGACGGAAATAGTTAAGCATAAGCTGGAGGCACTCGCTAAAGATGATTTTTCTTGGCGACTTGAAGGCATTAGTGCTTGGAAACAATGCCCAGTGAACAAGATGTACGTAGATATTTATCATACAGCGATGAGTGAAGGTAAGCAGATTGGTCAGGTTATTGAAGCCAAGCAAAAAGCTAGTCCTGAGGCTTTGACTAGCGCTGAGTTTGAAGCTATTTTTAGCTTTAATCAAGAGATCAGTTTGTACAAATAGAGTATGCAACAATTCACTGTCCCACAATTTATTGACGTCGAAGACAAAGTAGTTGGCCCCTTGTCAGTGAGACAGTTTTTGACCTTGCTTGGTACTTTTGGTTTATGTTTTTTGTTTTATAAAATCTTTGTCTTTACGGTCTTTGTAATTTTGACTGTGATTGCGGTGGGGATTGGTGCTTCCTTTGCTTTCGTAAAGATTAGTGGCGTGCCCTTACATTATTTCTTGGTGAACTTTGCTCAGTCTTTACGACATCCGCCGATTCGAGTCTGGGCGCACGACAATGGCTTGGTTGATGATGAGCCAGAAATTGAAGTTTTTAAATCAGATAAAGTGGCACCGCGTGGTTTTACCTCTTCACACTTGAATCAGCTATCCTTAATTGTGGATACGCGTGGTTATTATAGCGGTGAGAGTGAGGAGACGGATATTTTTAGCGTTAACTCTAAGGTCAAAGATATATTTTAATTTATGGCTACTACTAGACAATTACCATCAACGCAGAAATATCTGCATTTATCGGAAATACGTGACAATACCGTGGTTATGGATGACGGCACGGTGCGTAGTGTCCTTTTGGTCTCAAGTATTAATTTTGCGCTCAAAAATGAAGATGAACAAAATGCTATCATCGGCGCTTATGTTAATTTTTTAAATAATTTAAGCTTTCCGCTGCAGATTGTGATTCAGTCCAGAGAGTTAAATATCAGTGATTACTTAGTGGATTTGCAGCGTCGAGAAAAGGAGCAGACTAATGAATTGCTTAAGGCACAAACGGCTGATTATATTGATTATATTAGTGAATTGGTGAGTCTGGGTAAGATTATGAATAAGCGTTTCTACGTGGTAGTGACTTACAATCCCTTGTCGGATGAAAAGAAGGGTTTTATGGCGATTATCAAAGAGCTATTTAATCCAGTGAGTAGTATTCGTATGAAAGAAGAAAAGTTTCGTCGTTTGCAGAAAGAATTATCGCGACGAGTCGATAGTGTTATTGCGGGATTATCGTCAATTGGTCTTAATGTGGTTGAGCTAGATACTCAAGGTGTGATAGAATTGATGTATAATTCTTATAACCCTGATGTCTCGGCCAGTCAGGCTCTCGATAATGTTAATAATCTTAGAGTGAAATAAATTATGCCTAGTTTTCAGGAGCCGACTATTATTAATCCCAAAGTTAATCCTAATCAGGATTCTTTTGTTTTGAAAAAATCTAATACGGCCGAGATTGATAAACAGGCTAGTTCGGCCGAGCAATTGGTTGAAGAAGAAAAGATCTATCGACGGGGTATTATTTCGATCAAGGATTTGATTGCGCCGAGCGTTTTGCAAGTCCAGCCTGATCATATACGACTGGGTAATAAATTTTTACGGACGGTCTTTGTTATCACTTATCCGCGCTATATTAGCGTCGGTTGGTTTGCGCCGATTATTAATTTGAATAGCACCTTTGATATAGCGATGTTCTTCTATCCGGTAAATACGGCTTTGATTTTGAAACAGCTGAAGAACAAGGTAGGTATCTTGGAGTCGCAAATCATGTCGGATGCCGAAAAGGGGGCGGCTCGTGATCCTTTGCGAGAGACAGCTCTGCGGGATATTGAATATCTGCGTGATGCGCTGACTCAAGGGACAGAGAAATTTTTTCAATACTCTTTGTATATTACTTTGTACGGTGACAGCATAGAGGATTTGGATAAGCTAACTGACACAGTGGAAGATATTTTTGGTTCACGACTTATTTATTCCAAGCGAGTTTATTTCCAATCAGAACAAGGTTTTAATTCGACCTTACCGCTTAATGACGACGAACTATTAGTCTCCTTTAACATGAATTCCTCACCGATTGCGACATCATTCCCATTTGTGTCCAGTGAGCTGACTAGTGATAATGGAATCCTCTACGGCGTTAATCGTCATAATAATAGTTTGATTATTTTTGATCGTTTTTCTTTGCAAAATGCTAATAGCGTGGTCTTTGCTACCTCTGGTGCTGGTAAAAGTTATGCTATTAAGCTGGAGGTCTTGCGTAGCTTAATGATGGGATCAGATGTTATCATCATCGACCCAGAAGCCGAATACAAACATCTGTCTGATGCGGTAGGTGGGACTTATATTAATGTGTCGCTGGCTGGTAAGAGTAAGATTAATCCTTTTGATTTGCCTCGAGCAGTTGGTAGTGACACTAGTACCGAAGATATTATTCGTAGTGCGGTTATTACCATTAAGGGCCTGATTAAATTGATGATCGGTGAGCTTAACTACGAGGAGGACTCGATTATGGATCGAGCGCTCCTTGAGACTTATGCGAAGAAAGACATTACGCCAGATTCTAATCTAGCGACAGTTGAGCCGCCAGTGATGAGCGATTTACAGGATATTCTTGAAGGTATGGAGGGTGGAGTCACTTTGGCGCGGCGACTAGCTAAATATACTCAAGGTACCTTTGCTGGACTCTTTAATAGTCCGACTAACGTGGAGATGGAAAATCAACTCGTGGCTTTTTCTGTCCGTGATTTGGAGGATGAGCTACGACCAATGGCGATTTATATCATCATCAACTACATCTGGAATATTGTTCGTAGCAAGATCAAAAAGCGTATTATGATTATCGACGAAGCCTGGTGGTTGATGCAGCATGAAGACTCTGCGCGCTTTATCTTTGCCCTAGTTAAGCGTTGTCGTAAATACTACCTGGGTGTGACCAATATTACACAGGACGTCAGTGACTTCTTGAGTTCGTCGTATGGACAGGCGATTGTAAATAACTCAGCTTTGCAGCTTCTGCTCAAACAATCAAAATCGTCGATTGATTTGGTGCAAAAAACCTTTTTGCTCACTGAGGGTGAGAAGTATCTCTTGCTTGAATGTGGTGTAGGTGAGGGTATTTTCTTTGCTGGGGCGAAGCACGCGGCGATTAAGATTGTGGCTTCTTATACTGAAGACCAATTGATTACTTCTGACCCGAGACAGCTACTGGAAATTGAAGCGTCGAAGAAGGAATTTGCGGAAGAGATGGCGAAGCAGGAGCAAAGCTCTTAATGTCAAATTTAAAATTTAAAATTGAGTCTAAGCTATGAACAAAAAACTAATTGGCATCATATTGATCATAATCAGTCTCCTCATCGGTCTCGCTCTGATTTATTTCTGGTTTTTTTATAATCCTGCGCCTAAGCAGATTCAGGAGACGAAGACGACAACAAGTACTACGCCAGTAGTGACGACAACTGTTAGTCAGCCGGTGGTGGTTTTGCCAAAGCCAAAAGATATGACGCCAGCGCCAGCTACTGAGCTCAGTGAAGAAAGTGCTCGCCAGGTAGCAGGATCTTTCGCTGAATTATTTGGTAGCTATTCTAATCAAGGCGATTTGTCACGACTGGATGATTTGAAATTCTATGTGACTCCGGCTTATCTAGAGCGGATTGGCAAACTAAGTGGGAGTATTAATGATAATTATGCTGTGTATAGTGGTCATACGGCTCGCGCTATTGCGACGCAGATTTTGATTATGGAAGAATCTCGGGCGGTGATGATGATTACGACCATGCGTTTTGATATTAATGCTGATGGAACACAGCGAAGTTACAACCAAAATATTAAGGTGGAATTAGTTAAGTCAGCACGTTCTTGGAAGGTGGATAATGCGGTTTGGCAGTAATATGCAAATTCTAATGCAAGTAAAACAGCTGGCCACTCGGCTTGCTGTTTTTTTGTGCGACGCTTTGTTTCCAGTTGAGTGTGTTGCTTGTGGTGCTCGTGATTGGTGGCTGTGTGAGGTTTGTCGCTCGAAGATCACTTGGCAAGCTGAGCAAGTCTGTCCTATTTGTCGAGTGACTAGCGCTGGTGGAGCGACCTGCGAGGCTTGTCCTAGTGAGCTTGATGGCGTGCTAGTGCTTGCTCATTATGACGGAGTATTAAAGAAGGCGATTAGAGCTTACAAATATAATTTTGCTAGAGAGTTAGGTGGGGAGTTGGCTGAGATGTTGGCTGTGTTTTTCTTGGAGCAAAGCCGCTTTGCTGCTGAATTGTTGATCGTGCCAGTGCCTTTGGCTGCTGGGCGCTTGCATTGGCGTGGTTTTAATCAAGCGGAGATTTTGGCTGCGGCGATAGCTCGGCTTAATGGCTCAGAATTAAATAGTGTTGGCTTGATAAAGCATAAAGAAACATTGGCTCAGGCCAAGTTAAGCTTAGATGAGCGTCTAGAGTCACTTGATGATTGCTTTGTATGGCAAGGCGCTGATTTGAGGGCTAGGACTGTGATGGTGGTTGATGATGTAATGACGACTGGACGGACTTTGGAGGCGGTGGCGAGTGTCTTAAGAGCTGCTGGGGCGAGGGAAGTATGGGGAGTGGTCCTGGCTAGAGGATAGTCAACCTGCCTGCCGGCAGACAGGTTGGCAATTAACAATTAGCAATTATGGCAGGAATTAAAATATGAAATATTTTGTTGTATTTCTTTGTTAAATTAAGTATAATTAAACTAGCTAATAATTTAATTTTCTATATGAAAAAGAACAAAATTATTTTTTGGGTGACAACGGGTATTATCTTTATTATGGAAGGTTTGTTGCCAGCTTTTACTTCGCAGACGGAGATGGCGAAGGAGGGTATTAGACACCTAGGTTATCCAGAGTACTTTGGTGTGATGCTGACTGTTTTTAAAGTCTTAGGTTCTGTGGTTTTGGTTTTACCACAATTGCCTAGGTGCGTGAAAGAATGGGCCTATGCTGGTTTTGGTATTGATTTCATTGCGGCTCTTGTCGGTATTTGGGTGGTTGATGGCTTTAGCACGATGTTGTTGATGCCAGCGGTCTTTATTGTCTTATTAGTCTTGTCTTATAGGAATAATCCAAAGTTGAGTTAAAAGTTTCGGTAATTCAACTGATAAAAAATAAAAAAACGTCTCAAATTTGAGACGTTTTTTTATTTCTAAGCTCTTTTTTACACAGAGCTTTTAAACTTTATACTTTCTAACTTCGTTTTCTTCATATAGCAAAGCCAGTAATTGCGCTTGTAGGATTGACCGCCGAAACGGACATAGTTGGTTTTCATCATTAGTCTTTGGATCTTGAAATATGGTGAGTAGAGGGCAGTGAGATCTTCACGACTAAAGACGCGTTCAGTTAGGCCCATGTCTTCGTTGATGTAGGTGTCATGTTCTTTGCCAGGGTGGAGCTTCAAGAGGTTTTTGGCATTCTTGTCGCCGTCTTTGCAGAGGGTTTTCAGGAAGAAATGAGCTTCTGGTTTCAGGACACGGCTGACTTCCGCTAAATAAATAGCACGTTCTTTTTCGTTGAGCGAATTAGAAGACATGACATCGATGGCGAGATCAAAGCTAGCATCGACAAAGTCATATTTAGCGCCAAAATTAGCGACATGATATTCGGCGCTGACACCTGTGGCTTCAGCACGTTCGGTAGCAATAGCGACTGCTGTAGGAGAGATTTCGAGACCAATGACTTGGTTGCCAAGCTTAGCAATGTAATTACCATTGCGACCAGTGCCTGAGCCAAGATCAAGGACTTGGAGATTTTCTAAGACAACTCCTTCGGTCTTACGGACAAACTTTAAGAAGGCCTTAGTGTCGGTCTGTGGTTCGGCTTTTTTGGTGAGGAGTTGCGGAGATTGATATTCGCGTTCCCAGACTTGACCTTGAGGCATATAGAATCAATTACCAATTATTAAGAATTGTATGGTGGCTGCCACTTGTGGAGTGGCTTGAAGTCGCCGCCGAAGATACCCATGTCGATAGTAGCAGTGAGGACAGCGCGCATGCACTGATAGTCGTGTTCGAAGTCGTGGGTACCAGCCATCCATTGAGCATCGTTGCTGACAGCTTCACT
>CAYSXQ010000018.1:10739-17297 GCA_964435085.1 uncultured Gammaproteobacteria bacterium
GTTCGAAGTCGTGGGTACCAGCCATCCATTGAGCATCGTTGCTGACAGCTTCACTACCTTCGAGGTCGAGCATTTCGTTGATTTCTTGAGGCTTGCACCATTTGATAGCATCAATTTCTTCAGCTTGAAAAGTCAGTTTTTCAATTGGGCCATCGTAAACGGTAAGGAAGTCGCGAACCCAGATTCTAGCGTTTTCTTTCTTGCTAGTACGCCAAGGGATTAATTGGAAGGCGTTAATCTTGATACCGATTTCTTCTTGCAGTTCTTTGATGGCACTAACCTTGAAAGATTCGCCTTGAGTAACGTGACCGCCGAAGTGAGTGGACCAGGCGCCAGGCATACGCTCTTTGTTCTTGGAGCGCTGGTGACATAGTATTTCTCCGGCTGAGTTTAAGACAAAGACATTGGTAGTGCGGCACCAAAGCTTCTTTTCAAATAGTTCTTTGCGGCTGACGTGTTCGCCGGTCGGTTCGCCGGTTTCGGAGTCAACAATTTGGAGCATTTCTTGATCGTACATATAAGTTAAGTTAAAAGGTCTTTTAATCGTTTTTGCTTAATATTTTTAGCCGCTTGTCACTATAATGCTTTTACTTATAGTTGTCAATTATGGCTGGGAGGAGTACTGTTATTTTAGGTTTGATTGTAGTAAACTAAGAAATCTATAATAATACTGCTATAAAAGCTAAATAAATGGAAAATAACATCTATCAACAATCATTAGACTTTCATAAGAAATATCAGGGTAAACTTGAAGTAGTGAGTAAGGCTCGGCTTGATTCTAAAGAAGTGCTGTCTTTGGCTTATAGCCCGGGAGTGGCTGAGGTGTCGAGGGAGATTGCTCGCGATCCAGGCCTTGCTCGTGAGTACACTCTCAAGAGAAATACAGTGGCGATAGTGTCTGATGGCTCGGCTATCTTGGGCCTCGGGAATCTCGGGGCGCTTGCCGCTATTCCAGTGATGGAAGGTAAGGCGGCGATCTTGAAAGAATTTGCCGGAGTGGACGCCTTTCCGATTTGTCTCGATACGCAAGACACAGAAGAAATTATTAAAGCTGTTAAGCAAATTGCGCCGGTCTTTGGAGCTATTAATCTCGAAGATATTGCGGCGCCGAGGTGTTTTGAAATTGAAGAGCGGCTTAGAAGCGAATTAAATATTCCGGTGATGCATGATGATCAGTGGGGAGCGGCTACCGTGACGCTTGCTGGTATAATCAACTCTTTGAAATTAACAGGACAAAAAAAAGAAGATGTGAAAGTAGTGATGAATGGTCTAGGTGCGGCAGGAGTGGCAACGGCTCGTTTGCTGATCACTTACGGTATTAGTAATATTGTCTTTTGTGATAGTAAGGGCGTGGTGCATAAGGAGCGGACTGATTTGACTAAGGAAAAAATCGAATTACTAAATGCTAGTAGCACTACTGCTCAAGCAGGAGTTTTGGCTGATGTCATTAAGGAGGCTAATATCTTTATTGGTCTTTCGAAGGGTGGAGCAGTGACGACTGAGATGGTAGCTAGTATGGCAGGGCGGCCGATAATTTTTGCGCTAGCTAACCCTACTCCAGAGATTATGCCCGATGTTGCCAAGGCAGCGGGAGCTTATATCGTGGCGACAGGGCGAAGTGACTTTGCTAATCAAGTGAATAATTCTCTAGTCTTCCCAGGAGCTTTCAAGGGAATGCTGGATGAGAGTATTGCTCAATTTAAGATTGAAATGTTTGCGGCGATTGCTGAGGCACTGGCTGGTCATGTGACTGATCTGTCGCCGGAGAAGATCTTGCCGACAATGTTTGATAATGGCGTTGTAGAGCTGGTAGCAGAAACTGTAAAGAAATTTAAATAGTGCTATAATATAACTAATTATTAATTAATCATAAAATAATATGATCCCAGTAGATCTAACAGCAGTCTCTGTGGCTGCTCTTGCTAATTTCTTTATCGGCTTCATGATGCATGGTCCGATTGCTGGTAAGCTCTGGATGAAGTTAGCTAATATCAAGCCGACTGGTAAGGAGAAAATGTCGGATATGTATGGTCAGATGTTTAAAAACTTGGTGGCAAACTTTATTTGCGCTTATGTGCTCGCTGTCGTGATCTTTGCGACGACTAGTTATTATGATAATGTCGGCAGCCTTGTCGGTAGCATGGGCACAGCTTTCTGGTGTTGGTTGGGCTTTGTCGTAACGGCGACTTCCATGGAAGTGATTTGGATGGGTCGTTCTTGTAAGTTGTGGATGTTTGAAATAATGTCGTCACTACTTTGCTTCTTGGCGATGGGTGCGATTCTTGCTACTTGGTAAGCTATTAAGTTTGTAAGTTTCTATTGAAAGAGAGTGACAATATTGCCACTCTCTTTTGTTTACTTGACTATATGATTAGTAAATTTTAGAATCAAGCATTGAGATAATTTAATTAATTCTATGAAAAAATCTTTAATGACATTGCTCCAAGTGCTAGTCGCGCTCTTTGGTCTATGCGCGCTAGTTTTTATGATTATTGAGCCTCTCTTTGAAGGCAGGAATGTTAATGCTACTTTGTTTCAAGTATATTTTAATGATGTCTTTTTGGCCTGTGCTTATATTGCTTCTGTTTCTTTTTTTGTGGTTTTGTATCAAGTCTTTAAATTGTTTGGCTATGCCGGAGAAGGTAAGATGTCTTCGGTAAATTCTGTGAGCGCGCTTGTGGCTATAAAATACTCGGCTGTGTCTTTGATTATTTCTCTGCTAGTAGGTGAGGCTTATCTCTTTTTGGTTCAGCGAAAAATAGAAGATGATATTGCTGGCGGTGTGGCTATGGGTCTGATGTTGATTCTTGTCTTCAGTATAGTTGCCGCAGTGGCAAGTAGATTTGAAAAAAGATTTGCGAAATAGAGACCGATTACTTTTCTAATTCTTCTAAGTCGCTCTCAGAAATTCCTAATTGGTCTAAGATCCAGATATGTCTTGGATTAGCTGGGTCGTATTTCCCGACATTAAATCTCATGAGTTCGCCGTCATTCTTATTGATGACATCCCAGACTCCGATATTACCTTCGCGGTAGATCATGTCTTTGGTGAAGCAAGTACCTTTGGTCTGACAATCAGTGCCTCGAAAAGTCCTGACGGATCTTTTCCAAGCGTTGTTTTGAGCTGAGGTCAAGGCTTCCTCTGGGCTTTTGCCGGCTAGTAGTGACTTAAAATAAAAATACTTTTCTAGTATGGTGTAAACCTCTCGGAAATCTCTCTCGACACCGTCAACGCCAGTGGCTAGGCCAACGGCTAGGTGTCCCTCAAGTCCGGAGAAGTCTTTGACCTTATCGCCAAGCACTTGTTCGCGCATAGTTGCTATGCCTTCTTCACCTTGTTCATAACGATCTAGTCCAAGCCCTAGAAGTTGCAGCTTGCTTCTTTCGCCATTCAATCTTCTGGCGACATGAGTGCCTATTTCGTGAGCTACTAATGACTCGAGTTTAGAAAAAGCCAGCTTTCTTGATTCAGGAATATCAATCGACTTGTTTTCTTGGTCCACACTGATGCCGGTCTTGCTTGTCGTGTCGATGATTATATTCCAGCCCTCGGCCTTTAGGCTTTCTAGTGCAGCTTGAAAAACTTCACGAATCTCCTCTGGGCCATATTCTGCGTTAGGTACTTCTTCAGTAGGGAGTAAGTGCTTTAGTTCCTGGAGAGTCTGCTCGCGAGCTTGGCCGATGGCTGCTTCTTCGGGTAATTTATATTCTGCTGTTGGTAGATCGGCAGGCAAGAGGTCATGTAATTCTTGGGCCGCCTGCCCAAGACCAGGTTTTTTTGATGATAATTTGGAAGCAGCTTTTTCTTTGAGATTATTTACTGTGTAGGCAAAAACTTCTGAAGAAGGCTTGCCGTAGACAAACTCGGAGTATTTCTTGAAACTTCTCATGTCTCCTGATTCAGTAGCTTTGAGCATCCGTAATTCAGCAATTTTTTCGTTTAGTTTCCAGCGGTAAATTTGTTTGACGGTCTCATTTGGCTCTTGGGTGATAATATCTTTTTTGAGCTGTAATAATGAGGACTCATCATTAGCAAGCCTTTCTGGATCGATGGCCGGATAATCTAAGTTTGGATTAATAATTTCCCCACTAATGAACGCTCGTTGTTGTTCTTCTCGATGTTCTTTATCTCCGTCGAAATATTCATGAGCTTGGAAAGATCCTAGACTTTGGAATCTTTCGTACCAGTTTGCGTCTAAAGATTCGGCTTGAGGTGCTTGCATTCTTTCAAAATTGTTCATAATAGATTGCTATTAGAGAGGATTATGACTTGTAATTTGGTAAATTAAGCATATAATAATCGGATGAAAAAGGCAAAGAAGAGCATATTTACTAGACAGCTTTATTGGTGTTAAGATAGACTTATTAAAATAACTAAAAATCATTATGCTGACAATCAATCCGCACATTAATTTCAACGGCAATGCCGAAGAAGCATTTAACTTTTATAAATCTGTCTTTGGTGGCGAGTTTGCCAAGATTATTCGTTTTAAAGATATGGCAAGTGATGAATTTGCTGTGCCAGAAAGTGAGGCTAATAAACTAATGCACATTGAGCTGCCGATTGGTGTTAGTGCTTTGATTGGTAATGACGTCCCGGAAGCAATGGGGCGAGTTAATGAAAGAGAGAACAGGAGTAAGATTTTTATTAACGCAGCGAGCAAAGAAGAGGCTGGTCAGTTATTTAAGGGACTTTCAGTAGGCGGAGAAGTTGAAGTGCCGATTGATGAGAGTACTGAGGAATGCTTTGCGATGTTTAGAGATAAATATGGCATTGAGTGGGAAGTGGAATTTAAATCAAATAAATAATAAATATATGGAAAACAAAATCACAGCTTTTTTCTGGTTTCATCATGATTTGAAGGAAGTTATTAATTACTATCAAAATATTTTTAATCGAGACGCGCAAATGAATTTTGAGGAAGTTACTTATAATCTCCTGTCGGATGCGCCAGGGCAAAGAGTGGAGCTCGCCACTGTTAAGCTCTTTGGTAATACTTACCACTTCATGGGAGCTCAAGGACCTTTTGTATTTAATGAATCTGTGTCACTGATGATCAGTACTGCAGACCAAGCGGAGACGGACTACTACTGGGAGGCATTTACCAAAGAGGGCAAAGAGAGTGACTGTGGCTGGTGTAAGGACAAATACGGCATGTCATGGCAAGTGACACCGAAGAGGTTGATGGAGCTGAATGCTAGTCCAGATAAAGATGTGGCGAGCTACTCCATGCAGCAGATGATGACGATGAAGAAGATTGTGATTAAGGATTTGGAGAAATAAAAAATTAGTTAATTATTAATCATTGCTATGACAAAACAAATATTTATTAATTTTCCAGTCAAAGATTTGCAAAAATCAATGGATTTTTATGCTGCTTTAGGATTTACTAATAACCTGCAATTTTCCGACGATTCAGCTAAGTGTATGGTTTGGAGTGAGAATATTTTTGTGATGATTATGACTCATGAAAAATTTAAAACTTTTGCAACTAAGCCGTTGGCAGATACTAAATTAAATTTAGCTGGACTTTTTTCCTTATCAGTAGATAGTGTTGATGAAGTGAATAGGATTGTGAGCAAGGGTCTCGAAGCTGGTGGAATTGAAGTAGGTGAAATGAAAGACTACGGTTTTATGCAACAGAGAACTATTGAAGATTTTGATGGCCATACTTGGGAAATATTTTTTATGGACATAACGAAGTTTCCAAAGCAGAGTTAATGCTAGATGATTGTAATAAAAAAATACACGAGTGATCGTGTATTTTTTATTACTTTAATTGTTTTTTATATGCTTCTAGTTTTTCTTGATTTATTTTTGTTCTTTCCCAGTCTACTGGCGTGATGCTTCGAATAGTTTTATTTTCAACATCTAAGTCAAAAATCATATCTTTTAGTTTCCAACCTCTTTCAATACCCGCTTCTTCGAAATTTTTCTGTAAAGCAGTCATTTTTTCTTCGGCCTGTTGCTTTAATGTTTCTATATCATTATCTGTATATCCATTTTCTTTAAGATGCCGAGTATCTTTTCCGTGCCAGCCAATGCCTTGAGCTTTTTCCATTATTATTAGATGTGATCCGTCTTGTTCTGCTTTTGCTATTGGTCGAGGTGATGGTAGACCAGCTTCTCTAACGATTTCCATAATATGGTACTCATAAAATGGATCTCCTGATTCTCCTACCTTACCTTTTTTAATGTTTACTTTTTTTCCGATAGTTTGAACTTGGTTGCCTTCGCTATCTAGCCAGCTTGGTAATTCTTTTACAGCTGTCGGATCTTCTCTAACTCTGCCAGTTTCATCGCGCTTTATTTCTCCTGATTTAATATTTTGACCTCTGGATTCAAAATACCCAAGGGGGTCATTTTTAAAATCCTCAGGAATAAGTTCTTCAAAATCAGATTCGATTTCAATTTTTGCTTGAGGCTTCTTTTCTATGTTCGATTCAAAATTTGGTGTTTCGAAATTCATATAAAAACGTTAGCCGACAATGTCCGCCGTAGTAAGGCGGAGAGATAGGGATTCGAACCCTAGGTCCTTTTAAGGGGACAACAGTTTT
>CAYSXQ010000019.1:0-10558 GCA_964435085.1 uncultured Gammaproteobacteria bacterium
GCCCGCGAACTAGGTGCCGCCGGCATCGACATCAACATGGGCTGCCCAGCCAAGAAAATAGCTGGTAACGGCAGCGGCGTCTCGCTCCTGCGCGACCTAGAGCTTGCTCGCCAGATCATCGAAGCCACTCTCGAAGGGGCAGGCAATCTACCAGTCTCCATCAAGACTAGAACCAGCATCAAGCTCCCCGGCAAGGAACGCACTCAGTCGAGCCAAGATCTCTTGCGCTTCATCAGCGACCTGCCCATCGCCGCTGTCATGATCCACGGTCGCAACTTCGAAGCTCCTTGGTCTGAAACAGTAGATTATGAATACATCAAAGAAGTCAAAGCTCTCTTCCCTGGCATCGTCCTAGCTAATGGCGGCATCTACGAACCAGAAATGGTCAAAGACGTCTTAGAAAAAACCGGAGCTGACGGCGTCGGCATCGGCCACGGTGTCTATGGCCGTCCTTGGATCTTCCAGGAAATCAGAGATTGCCTAGCTACCGGCACTTACCAAGCCAAAGACTGGCCATACAAGCTAGCTATCGCCCTCCAGCACCTCGCCCTGTCCCAAAAGATCAAAGGCGACAAAGGCCTACCTGAATTCAAGAAACAACTCCTCTGGTACATCAAGGGCCTACCTGGAGCCTCAGCCTACCGCGACAAGATGGCACACATCAACAGCCTCGAAGATTTCCAGCAAGCGCTCATCAATTTCCCTCACGAAGGCAAATAAAAAAGTCGTTGAATTATTCAACGACTTTTGTTTGTTTATAAATTATTTATATAAAAGTACTTTACCAGTTCTGAGCACCTCTCGACCAGTCTCGGCTTGACCGCGAATGACGTAGAGATAAACTCCACTACTGATATATTCAGTAGAGATATTTTTCATCTGCTGCGTCTCTAGGATCTTGGCCCCGTAGACATCATAGAGAGCGAGTTGTGCATCGACCAAATTCGGCACGAGCACCTGTATCTCACCTCTATGAACAATCAGATCAGCACCAGTTTCCGGTAGAACCTCAATCGACTCATCGACATCACTAGCCAGAATCATCTTCTGTAGTAGCACGATATCTGAGACATCAACTACCCCACTACTATCAAGATCAGCTGCCCAATTTTGATAGTCATTGAATTTAATTCTTTCCATGATTCCATCAGTCATCAGCACAGCATCTTCATTGTTGCGTTTACCATCACCAAAGATCCACTCTTGGAAATTCAAATCACCTCTCATACCGATCTTCACTCCAAAGAGCTTATTCAAGTTACTAGTCACGCCAGTATCTTTGTTGATTGATAATTTTTCTGTCTCATAGAGACTTGCCACCGATACAGCCGAGATATTGAATCGTTTCGGACCAAAGGGCGTTGCCTTCGGTACAAAACTTAATTTCAAAATCGCTCGCCGCTTACCATCAACACTCGGTAAGAGCGGATGATCGTCAGTATCACCAGAATACAAAATCTTGTATCTGCCATCACCCAGATAATTCGTCAGACAAATCTTCTCCCGACCAATTATCGTCGGCTCGAGCATCTTCCAATTCGTATCCGGCGCCGTAATCGTAAAAGACAGACTACTCACAATTACCTTAGACTCCAAGTACACATTGTACTCAGCTTTCTTCTCAGCTTCTTTGTAAGTATAACCCTCATCAGTGTTAGCTTTATCAATCGATAACCTCAGTTTCAAGCGACTATTCACTGTATCAACTTTCGTCGTATCAGTGTGCGTCGTGTCCGTCACTGTTGTATCCGTAGCACCTTTCTTTAGTATTTTTAATGCCAAAGAAATTGGTTGATTACAAGTAATCAACTGACCAGCAAAAGTACTCATTTCAATCGAATCAGCCGACAGGTAAATAGTTTCACCTTCAATCAGTTTATAAGACGGATTGATAGAGAGCACTAATTTGAGCAGTGAAATACTATCACCTTTTACTTTAGGCATCACAGCTGTTACAAAACGAACCATCATCTGAGAAGTATAACCACTTTGTTCATACTTCTTACCCAGAGAAACAATTGCCTCCAAATCTCTCGAACCGTCTTTTTTCAAAGAGGTGAACTCCGTAACAGAGAGCCACTTTGGAAAACGCATGATATTCTGTATACCAGCAATATCCAAAGCATAATTATTCTTGGCCATAAAGACCAAGGAGATGCTCGTATCACCAACTCGCACTACATTACTATGTAGAAAGAGATGAGTACTGTCAGCTGCACTAACAGGCACAGATAAACAAGCACAAAGCACACAAATCACCACTAGAAAAGATTTCATCAAAAACCCCAAAGATAATGAAAAAACACAAATATAAATTTTTAAAAAACTAGAAGCTATATTATAGATAATAATACAGATTTTGTCAATAGATAAAATAAAGCCCGCTTTTTGTAAAGCGGGCTCTTTAGTTTAATATTAGGCCATTTTATTTAATGACCATGAATTTGCCAGTAACTAACTTTTTATCTGTTTTTACAGAGTAGTAGTAAGCACCGGTGTTGTGGTTTTGATAAGTAAACTTATCTTGAGTGATAGCACTAGAATGAACTAATTGCCCATCAGCGCTATAAATAGCGATGAATGAAGCTCCTTCATGAGCAGGAATAGTGATATCGCCGTTTGTTACGCCGAGATCTTCTAGTTCTTCCTCTACTCCCAAAGCTAAATTAGCCCATCCAATTCTATTACCAGTCACAGTATTATTAGCTCCAAAACTAACTTCACAGTCAGATAGAGAACTAAATTCTGCCGTCATTGCCGTCTTGTCAGCATTGTACAAGACTTTTGTAGCTCGTTCTAAACCAGTCACCCAAGTCATTGGCTCAATCGAAGTAAAATACAGTGCCCAAACATTTTTGGTTTGGAAACTATTATTACCAGACATTGCTTCAATTACCAAAGGATGAAAGTCAGAACCAGGAGCTCCCGGAATTGCGTTACCATTGATGATTTGCAATAAAAGCATTGCATCAGCAATGTTCACTATCGCATCTCTATTCAAATCAGCCTCTTGAAATTGCGGACCATTAAGGTACGCAATTTGCAGAATGTGGTTGATAATCAACATCAGATCCTGCACATTAACCGTGCCGCTATTATTAATATCACCAGTCGCCTTGAAGCGATGAGATATCGTCTCTGTTCTCACAATTCTCGTGCCATTAAGCGTCGCCCGAATCGGTGCGCCGTTAATTTCCTGAGCCGCGATATTCATGATAGTAAAATCGATATTATCACCAATCATCGCTGTGCCATTAGTAGCAAAGCTTAATTTCATAGTGGTATATCGACTAGTATCTCCAGGTATCTTCATGTGGAATCTGTCAGTCAAACTATTAACATTACTTGGTGTCAGCGCAAACCGATAGGTTAGCGTTGTCGCCGTTGTGCTAATAATATTCTTAGACACATTCATCTGAGTCGTTACCGCTCCAGCTGTCGTATATAGTGTCGTTGTGACGCCATTATATACTAGACTGTTTCTAGGGACCACCATATCAAATTGAATACCTGATATAGAATCACCCATCTTCTGAATTTTCAGCTCGATATTGATCACCGTATCAGTCACTCTAGGTTTAACTGGGTTAAACGCTAGATTGAATAGGAAGTCACCCGTATCGTGCAATAACCACGGAGAATAAATCACCGTGCCGTAAATGCGCGACATAATGTAGGCTTCCACTGCGGAGTTCCACCAATTATTTTTCGCATCTACACTAGACTGTGACCAATTAATGACATCGCCATAGGCTGAGCCATCCATCGGCACATAAGTCTTAAGGTTATTAACGAAACTGCAGTTTTTCACAACCACATTCAGCGGACCAGCGTTATTTTTAGTTGGTTCACCAAAGCGAACAGCTCTTTCATTGCCAGTAAAGCGGCAAAAATCAACTGTCACGCCCGACACCGTTGCCGGAAATGCACCATAAGAATCACCATTACCATCACGACCCTTCACCGTAAGTCCAACACCTTCTTTAGCGCCTAATCCATTATTAGTAAAGACGCAATTCAAGAATTGTAAATTACTATAAGTACCAGCTTTAAGATTGATGTCGAAACCAGCGTTAAAGTTCACGTTGTAAAATGCTAGATCATAACCGCTACCCACAGCCTGACAATCATTGAAGACTGCCTGGCTAAGCTTTTCGGCATAGATAGCCTTAGCATTACAGCCATTAAACTGAGTGCTAATCACGTTGATATTATCAACCGTGCTAGCATCAAGACTCAATTTCTTATGGAAATACCAGCCATAATGCTGGTTATTAAATGCACAATTGACAATGTTTACCCAGTGCAGAGATGAAGTAAGATCCACATAGAGACCTCGCTCTTGTTCAACATTAGGATTAGAATTAGTTCCAATAACATAAACGTTATCGAAATTAATATACGACAGATTGGTTCCAGTCTCACCGCCACTAAAGGTACCTACAGAAAAACCAGCCATACCGGTATTTTGAACTCTCAAATCCTTGAACAAAATCGGATTACTTATTGTTCCAGAAGCACTCAGCTGAACAACTCCACCGGAGCCACCAGCACTGCTAGAGATAATAGTTCCAGCAGGACTGCTGCCGGCACCAATTATCTTCACCAGTTTATTAACATTAATTGCATTATTATAAGTTCCAGCCAAAACCATGATTGTGTCACCAGCACTGGCATCATTGATAGCTTCAGTGATCGTTAGCCTGGGCGAACCCGGACCAAAACCAGCATTAGCATCATTGCCTGTGGTAGAAACATAAACTGTATTAGCTGTCACAGATGTTGCAGCAATTAAGCCACAAACGATAACAGCAAAAGCGAAAAAGCCGAAGGCTTTACGAACATTAAACATGAAAACTCCTCAAAAAATGAATGATAAAACTCCGAAGACCCCAACACAGGACCTTCTGCAGACCGACAATTTTTTTGTTTTTTAAATTATTAACGAACGAAGCTTATTTTTAGCACAGACTTGCCAAGCTGTCAAGTATGTTTCATAATATATACTCCTTATCGGCGCAAAAGCCCGTTTTTATTAGTTTTTTAGACTAAAATTAAATAAAAAAGCTGATCATATCACTGACCAGCTTTTGGGCTTTTTTATTTATTTTATCAATTGTCTGAAAACTTGCGGATAGCTCTTACTCAAATCAAAATCAGTTTGCACCAAATAAATCGATACTTTGCGATCATTCGGACTATAGCCTCTTACTATCTGACCATTAGCCACACCGATTGCCGACAAACCCGACACAATACCATTCTCCATCGCTGATTTGATAAAAGCAGACCGCAAATAGGGCAAATCGTTATTAATCACCGGACTACGAGCCTGCCAAGCATCGCCCACCCGAACCACACTACCGTATTCTTCTTTAAACAAATAAGGAATAGACTTACCATGAACCAGCTTCTCTATTTCACTAAGCCTACCAGTCGATTTTTGCGGACAAGAACTACCACCATCGGCCGAACCTTGCAATAAAATAGCAAAGAAATTACCTTTAGACTCTCTAGTATTATTATTAAGATTAGCAAAAAGCTGTGTAATAAAGGGCGACCAAGTCTGCTGATAGAATCTAGTCTTTTGATCATAGACATCAGCTATAGTAAATTCACACTCCGAGAAATTAAATACTCGCTGCAAAGACACATCAGTTACATTTAGTAAATATAACCAACCCTCTCCGCCAGCAAAACTAATCTTCTGCGGCACAGCTACCGTCACAAAACCCGGTGCAATCTCATAACCAGCACCAAAGGTCAATAATCTCGTAGGCTCAGGTTTAGGCTTAGGCTTAATTTCACCTGGAGGATCAATTGGTGGCGGCTGAACATAATCATTCTTCGGCTCATTTGCTTTCACATAAGCACAATTCGGCAAATCAACAAAAAAGCCTTTTTTATCTGGAAAGGTCTTAATCACTATTTCTTTAGAAAAGACCGCTCCATCGAGCTTCGGACTGCGCAAACGCACACAACCTCTGATTTCCACGCCCTTATCAATATCCGCATTAGACAGATTGTAATCAATCACAAAGAGCCAAGGATCTTCCCTGCCCTCAATACCAGTCTGCTTTAAGAAGCGACTGTTTAGCGGATTATAATCAAGGCTGACCGTTTCAATCGGATTCTCTCTACTACCCGCGCGATAAAAGATAAAAGACAAGGAAACATCCTCATCAATAGCATCCATAATATCCTCTTTCAAATCCGACAATTTGTCATAATCCTTAGAGAACAACAGCCAACTTGGCTTCTGAATACGGCGATTATACAGTAGTTCCGAGGACGGCGAACGAAATTTCACCTGTACTCGATTACTACTCTTTGTCACACACAAAACTTGCTGCTCATAAACCACGCCATTTTCGAGCCAATAAGTCAGCTCCTCCTTCGACAAGCAGCCAGTCAATAAGACCGCACAAACAGCTAGCACCAACAAACCCTTCAAGAATTTCATCACAAACTCCTAAGATAATGAATAAATAAATTATAAAAGACCAACAATAAGCTTATTATTTACCAGCTTTTTTGATATCTGTCAAATGTGCTTCTCTGTCTTTAAACA
Source organism: uncultured Gammaproteobacteria bacterium (assembly GCA_964435085.1). Taxonomy (GTDB): domain Bacteria; phylum Patescibacteriota; class Patescibacteriia; order Patescibacteriales; family Patescibacteriaceae; genus UBA917. Next base: position 6,572 of record CAYSXQ010000019.1, read on the forward strand.
AAAAAAGAGCCACTCAATCAGCAGCTCTTTTTTCTAAATTATTTTATTGTGCAAACCGTCTTCTCAGCTAGATATTCCAAAGTCTGTGATCCTGACACGCGACTACCATCAGCAAAGACCCAAGTCGGATAGCCCTCTATCTTTGCATTGCGACAGAGATAACTCATTCCTTGACCACCAGGTAGTGAACACTCGACATAAGGCATCAACTTCGCAGATTTACCAAAGAGATCTTTTTGCGTCTGACAATGCGGACACCAACTAGCACCATAGAACTTCGCACCGCTATCACTAATGCAACGAGCAAAAGCATCAAGCTCACCCGGAGGCGCCGTAAAATAAGCATAAGCCTTCCAACCAAGCAAAGCAGCAGCGAGCACCGCAATAACAATTAAATATTTTTTGAAGTTATTTTTTTTCATATCATTAATGATATCTATCAATGCACGGGCGGCAGGAGTCGAACCCACGCTAGAGGATTTGGAGGCCCCTGTACTAGCCGTTATACTACGCCCGCAAAAAATCCAAAGCCCAAGCCTTGGATCTAATTGCTTATTTAGTTTCCTTATGCAAAGTGTGCTTGTTGCAACCTGGGCAATGCTTGTTCATTTCCAAGCGTTCCTTCAAGAGCTTCTTATTTTTACGAGAAAAATAATTGATAGTCTTGCATTCAGTACACTGCATTTTGATCATGTTATCCTGTGACATACTTTCAATCTTTCAATTATCAATTAATAACTATTAATTGTAAATTGTTATTTGTTAATTGGTTTAGTGGGCCGGGTAGGATTCGAACCTACGTAGCCGTGAGGCGCAAGATTTACAGTCTCGTGCATTTGACCGCTCTGCCACCGACCCAGTTTTTAAAACTCTGAACTAATCTCTTTAATCCAACTTCTTATTAGATTAAGTAATTTCTTATCACCATATCTGATATGAACCAAACCGTTAAGCATCTTATTCTTAGCTATAGATTTAGAACTTTTCTTAATGTATGGTTTAGAAAACTTTTCTTTTGATATACCAGTTAATTTTGACCAATAAATTATCAATTTATCTATATCCTGTCCTTCGTAACAATATAAATAAATTCTAAGTTTTGATTCAGAGATACCGCAAATCTTTCTTAAAAACATCAAGAAGATTTTTACCATTTCTGAATCGCTATTAGCAAAATCAACTATCTTCTCTCCAGACCATTTAGATCCTTCTGCCCAATATAGCATTATGCCTGCTATAAACAGTTTTTTCTCTTTAACAGAAAGATTTTTCTTAACCTCAAAAGAAGCTTGTTTGTTCTCAAATCTTGTATCATTGTTTTCTTTTGCAGTTCTTCTTTGTATATTATTTTTTCTTAAAGAATAATATACAGAATCTATAGAAACTCCAAGTTTAGAAGAAATTTCTTTAGCGCTTAATCCTTTCAGATAATAATCACAAACTACTTGTAAATTTTTATTATCAATATTAGCCATAATAAAAAAATTATAGCAAAATTAAACAGACGCTACAAATTCTACAATTTGATAAAGATCCAATATATCAGTATATACACCTAAAAAACAGGAAAAATAACCTTTTAGAAGTAAAATTATCTTATTATATTAGCCTCTCTTTGTCAAATAAAAATGCCCCGAGCTAGCCAGGGCATTATTTTCCTTAATTTTCGACATTTTATAGCATTTTTGTCAATGCTATAAAAATCGATGTTAGCCTCTTTTTCTCAACAAGATACTGCTTGTAGTTAGCACCAACCTCATCAAGTATTATCTTAGACACAACGAAAGATTCTTCTGAGCGATCCTTCAAATAAAAAATATCTCTACAGTCATGATGGACAAGCTCATTAGCACATTTATGACAAGGAAATAAAGTAGAATACACCTTGCATCCTTTTAAGTTAGGCACTCTTCTCAGAGCACTAGCAACAGCATTTTCTTCAGCATGACGCACATAAGGATATTTAGTTCCAACAAAATCACCCTCTCTATCCCATGGAATTTTATTAGCGTCAATGCCTTTTGCGGGGCCATTGTAACCAGTACCGACCACAACATTGTCAGCACTAACAATAATCGCACCAACCTGCGTTGACGGATCCTTAGATCTTTGCGATACAATCATTGCCATCAACATAAAATAGTCATCCCAGTCCAAACAATCCAATCTCGGACCTAGCATCTTCTCAAACTCCTTTCTGTATACAAATAAATTATTTAAATTTACGATAAATGCCTTGTTGCTTCTGTACCTCGCCTCGATGCGCCAAACCCATACCAGCAAGATAAAAAACTAGCTGCAAACCTATTAATTTAATAAGACTTTCGTCCTTTAGTAGCTGTGACAACCACTCATTATGAGAGAAATAAATCGTCAGCAAGGTCAGGCACCCCAACAAAGAGACACTCATCACTAAACGTCGCAAGACCTCACTGTCATCACGCGGCAAATACCAAGACAAAAAGCCAGTCAAAAAATAAACAGCAGCGCTATCAAAAAGCCCTCCGTAGAATATTGAACAGCTACCAAATATCAGAGACATGACAATAATAGCAGCAGACCATCGCCAATGATTTTGATTCATGACAGACTCCTTTATATTATTGAAAAAGAACTTTGCCCGCAGTATAGCAAGTCTTAATATTTATGCAACATCTCACTATTTATTTGCCAATCAGTCCAAAAAACTGTAAAATACCAAAATCAAAGACATCTTCACTCAATAAAAATTTAAATTTTCAATTTTCAAATAAATCATAGTCTCCAAAACTGAAATTTTGACTAATTGATAATTGAAAATTGTTAATTGATAATTGACTATATGTTCAGCTCAGTCATCAACTGGTTTAGTTCCGCCTTCAGCAACCTTAGTTATTTCGATATCACCCTACTCATGACCCTCGAAAACTCTTTCATACCCATTCCTTCCGAGCTCATCATGCTCCCTGCTGGCTATTTAGCAGCCACTGGCAAAATCTCTCTCTTCGGTGCCATCTTATCGAGCACCTTCGGCACCCTACTTGGCGCTACCATCAATTATCTACTAGCGCGCCACCTCGGTCGTCGTGTCATTCACAAGTTAGCTGATCGCCCTTGGGCCAAGTGGCTTCTCATTGACTCTGCCAAATTAGCTCAGGCCGAAGACTACTACCGCGAGCGCGGCAGACTTTCCACTTTTCTTGGTCGCCTCGTCCCCGTCGTCCGTCAATTCATCTCTATTCCCGCCGGGCTTGCCAAGATGAATATCTGGCATTTCTGGCTCTACACCGCTCTCGGTGCTGGACTCTGGTGCTCTTTCCTGACCACTGTCGGCTATTTCTTTGGCTCCTATCAAAATCAGATCATCAACTACCTCAATCAGATTACCAACATCACCATCATCTTGATTGTCGCCACTATTATTTATCTAATCATCAAACATGTCCGGCGTAACTAAAAAACCTAGCTTCGCCCTACTCTTTGGCCTCGGCGCCACCCTAGCTCTCATCGAAGCTCTAGCTAGCTACGCCCAGTCCTCCTACCTCAGCCAGTTCTTCAGCCTCAGTCAAATCGGCTTCATTGCCGCCGCTTCCTGCATCATCACGCTCATCTGGAGTTCCTTTCATCCTGGACTAATAGCTAAACACGGCAACTACCACTCCGCCATCATTACCGCAAGCCTCGTCTTACTAAGTCACATCGCCCTTGCCTACAGCCACACACCTTGGCTAATAGTTATTGCTGTCGTCTTGCGTTATGCTTGCCTTGCCCTACTTTATGTCAATCTTGATCTTGCCCTCGAAGCCATTTCTCCCACCAAGCAAATCGGCGGCATTCGCACCAAATACCTCAGCATCATGAATCTAGCCTGGCTCGCCTCACCGCTAATCATGACTAGCATCATCGGTGACAATAATTATCAAGGTATTTACGCGGTTAGCATCTTTATCATCATCCTCTTCCTCATCATTCTCCTTTGCCATCGTCGTTATCTCCAACAAGCCTTTC
>CAYSXQ010000019.1:10658-16837 GCA_964435085.1 uncultured Gammaproteobacteria bacterium
TATATCAAACCTTAGTATATCGTCCAACAGCCCACCACGCTGCCAAGAAATTAACCAAAGCAGCAATTACAAATTCAGCACCAAAGATAGACAAGAAGTTACTAGAGAAATAACTAATAATATTAAAATTGTAACTCGCAAAAAAAGTTTCTAGATAAGGCTGCAAGAGATTGAGGAATAAATAGAAAATACCCACCAGCGCCGTCATGCCAATCATCGTATAAATCAAGCTCGATACTAAGAAGGGACCACGAATAAACCAATTAGAAGCACCGACCAAACGCATAATATTAATCTCACTACGGTGTGTATAAATCGCCACTCGAGCTGTGTTATAAATAACCAAGAGTGTGATCACCACAAAGATCATACTAACCAAGAGTCCAGCATCAGACACTTTCTTTGTTACTGCATCTATTTTTTCAATAATTTCTTTGTGATTATTAAAATCACTAGACTCAATAATCGGATCTTTCACTTGCTGTAAACTTGGAATCAAGCTATTAAAATCAGTCGAATTATTTGGACGAATCACCAAGCTAGGCGACAAAGGATTAGTCCCACCTAATTCACGCAAGGCCTCGCTAATCTTAGAATCCTTTTGATAGTTTTTAGAAAAATTAAGCAATGCCTCATCTTTAGACACAAATCTCACCTCGGCTATATTAGGGATCTCACTAAGCTTAGCTTGCAAAAAAGCAATTCGATCTTGCGGAGCATTAGGCTTAAGATAGATACTCATATCGATCTTCTCTTTGATCGTTGACACCGCTGTGCTAGAAATCGCTCGCACCGCAAGCAGTAAATTAACACTAAAGAGCGTCAAAACCAAAATAACAATCGTCACCAAAGACAACCAGATATTTCGACCGATATCCTGCAAGCTAAATTTTATAATACGAGCAAATGAGATCCACATACTAAACAATATATAAAGATAGAAAAATATAAATATATAAAGTTGAAATTATCAAATTATATTAAATTTACAGCTTTCTATATTTCTATTTTTCTATATTTATAACTTTTAAATCATGTATTTACCAACCGCCTGATCAGATACCAGCCGTCCATCATGCAAAGTCAAAACTCTTCTTTTCAGCTGATTAACAATATCTCGATTATGGGTTACCAGAAGCACTGTCGTCCCAAAACTATTAATCTTCAGTAACAAATCAATAATCTCCTTAGCGTTAATCGAATCCAAATTACCAGTCGGCTCATCAGCTAGCAGCACCTTTGGTTGATAAACCAAGGCTCGAGCAATCGCCGTACGCTGTTTCTCACCACCAGAGACTTCTGATGGATAACGATGCATCTTGGATTCTAGGCCCACGATCTTCATCACCTGAGGCGCAATCGACTTAATCTTCTTCATCGGCTGACCACAAACCTGCAAAGCGAATTCTACATTTTCCAGCAAGGTCTTTTTAGTCAGGAGCTTATAGTCTTGAAAGATCACTGCCGCCTGACGACGCAAATAAGGCGCCTGACTCTGTGACAGTTTAGTTATATCCCAATTACCAATCATGATCTGACCTTGACTCACCCGCTCTTCACCAATCAAAAGCTTAACTAAAGTTGTCTTACCGGAGCCAGACTGACCAACCAAAGATACAAATTCACCAGCCTTGATATAAAAACTAACATTATCAAGCGCCTGGACATTTGGTGGATAAATTTTTGAGACATTAATAAACTTGATCATATCCAAGTCGATTTAAATTTCAAATAGTTAATCAAATCAGCCATGTCAGTAAAGCTAGCCGCTCTGGTTGGAGCTCCTAAGGTTACAATCGTATAGTTATTATCACCATGCCTCACTCTAGTGGTCAAACAATAGCCAGCCTCATTCAAAAAACCAGTCTTGGAAGCAATGATCGGAAATTGCTCAGCCCGTAAATTTAACTGAGCTGCCTCCACGATCAATTTATTAGTATTTTTGATAGTGTGTTTTTCTTTACCTAAAGTTGTAAAACTATAAGCTGCTTGCACGCTAGTTGCTGCCAGTATTTTATTTTTCATCGCCTCCCGTACAATAACCGCAAAATCACGAGCAGAGCTAACATTTTTATTTGATAATCCAGTCGGCTCAACAAACTTAGTATTCGTCGCACCCCAAGCCAGAACCGTCTCATTCATCTTAGCAATAAAAGCTTCACGACTAAGACCGGAATTTCTCACCAAAGACTCAACAGCGTTATTCGCCGAACCAATCAAGGCCGAATTAAACAAATCCTTAGCCTTTAGCTGAGTGCCATCTTTTAATTTCACCTTAGTATTTTCCCAAGGCTTACAATATAAATAATTCAACTGCTCATCAGCTTGCTTGTAGGTAACTATTTCTTCTAGATCTGGCTTCAAAGCCAAATAAACACTCATCGCCACCACCTTTGACAAGCTAGCAATTGGTCGCACTGCGTCGCTATTTTTTTCTAACCAAGTCTGACCGTCACTTTCATTAATCACAAATACTGACTTCGAAGCAATCTTTGGTTCCACTCCCAAAGCCTCTGCCCGCACTCCCAAGACCCGACCATTAGCATCGGCGGCCAGTTTAATCGGACTGACAGCTACATTAATTATTCCCGCACCAGTGCTAGCAATTTTCGCAAAAGCCACTTTATCCAAATCAATCGCTCGATCAGGATGTTTGTCACGTTCTGGACCCCAGTCATTAACAACAATTTCCACTGACTTACCATTATCCAGATTCGTCACCCTAAGCTGCGAACCTTTTGGAAAATCTGGCGAAGCGGCAAAATCACCACCTTTGTACTTGTACCAACTAGCCTTACCGACAGTCAGTGTCCCTGGCTTAGCAAAAACCGCCACCAAGGCCGCTGATTTATCAATCACGGCTTTCACCTTGCCTTCCTGAGGATAATCAGTGCTAGGCACAGCTAGCCAGTTTTTTTTCACCGCATCAAAATAATATAATTGCTTAAATTGCTTATTAGTCTTATCGTAATCCACCGTCACTGTCAGCTTCTTAGTCGGTTCAAAGATTTGTACTGGATTAATTTCATAACTAAAAGCCGGGCTAATTTTTTGCAAATTCCAAGGTAACTGCAAATCATCTTCAACTCGAGAGAGCTTCACGCTAGCAAGTGGAGTTAGAGCATTAGCCCCATATTCCAAACTAAAGCCAGACAAAGCACTAATCACTCCACCACCAAGAGCCTGCTCAGCACTAATAGTCATACTCTGTTCACTCACAGCCTTAAAAAAACCGCTACCAGAATTAACACTAGCCTGCGGTCGATACAAACCCACCCCTGTCTCTGCTTGCGTAGAAAAACCAGCAAACAAATTCATAACCAAGGTTAAAACAATAGTTTTTTTTATTTTAGACATAAATAGCACTTAAAAAATAGAAAAAAGCAACAACAAAAAACTTTATATATTTCTATATTTCTATTTTTTAACTTTAAATCCGATTTGACTAATTCTCTCCGCTAACCCTATAATTGTAACATTAATCCAGACAAAGACCAAGCCGACCTGGCTCAACTGGTAGAGCAACGGTATCGTAAACCGTAGGTTGCGGGTTCAAGTCCCGCGGTCGGCTCAATTCAACTCTGACCAAAGAAATAGTCTAACCACAATTTAGTTCTCGATCTCACACTAAAAGGAGCTTTTAGCTCAGTTTCCACTGGCGCCACATCCATCACCTGTCCAGACTCCTGTGGCACATCCAAATCCTTAATAGAGACTACTTTTTCGCCATCTTTTTTTAAATTCAAATTCAATTTAGCTTGCTCTAGCGCAAACTGATCAGAATCCAAGTATTCAATCATCTTCTTAAAATCATTATTCTGAGCTTGGTTACGAGCTAGCTCAGCCTTCAACTGCTCTATTTCTCTATCCAATCGACTTCTCTTATTAAGATTGGCAGCTAGCGGCCAAGACAAAAAAATAAGCACCACGATCAAAAAAACCGACAATAGCAGTTGACTCTTTAAAAAATTTTTTAACCAAGTTGATTGTCTACGCATATTCACTAGAGAGTCATTATTTACTCTTTAAGAATTGGCTAAAGATCATTAGGTTCTTGTTCTGCCTAGCAGAACAAAATGACAGTCACAAGCTAGCCCGAGCCGTAGCCCAGATCTAGCCTAGTAACTTCGTATTGAGCCTTAGCCACCGATTATTATACCACGGTACAATAAGAAACGGATTTGCCAAAATTACTTACAAGCCAAATCTTAAGTGAATAAATAATGACTCTACAGGGAACACGGTTATATTGTAGCAAGGAAAGTAGTAAATTGACAAATGATAGTCGTGACTATAAAAGCTCCAAATAACAAGTTCCAAATAAATTACAAATACCAAATCTCAAATAGCTAGTCATTTTTAATTGTATTCAGGAATAATATAAATTTGCAATTTGGAGCTTGGGATTTATTTGGAACCTGGAACTTGTAATTTGGAACTTTATTTTGTTAATTAAAATAAAAGCCACCAGTCTGTCGACCAGTGACTTTTATATTTCCGAGTTTAAGTATTACTCCAAAATCCCGTCAAGGTTAATATCATACAAAATCTCATCCGCAATCAACCTGTAGCTCAAGATCTCTTCTGGCTTAAACCAAATAGCAATTTCCTTTTCTGCTTCGTGCACTTCACCAGAAGCATGAATTAAGTTGCGGACACTGCGTTCACCGACGTCAGCAAGACCATAAGAATCCAAGGTGTAGTCACCACGAATAGTGCCGACATCGCTCGATAGTGGCTCAGTACCGCCAGTCATCTTACGTACCAAAGGCACAGCTCTGTTGCCCTGCCAGATCATCACTACTACTGGACCAGCGGACATGTAACGAGCATTGCGATTAAGCACAGCCTGACCACATTCGCGAGGAGTAGCAAAAGGAGACTTCTCACCTTTCTTCTCATAAGAAGCCATCGCCTTTTCACCGACGCTTGTTAACCATTCTTCACCACCCACCATGTAATGAGCCTGAGCCATTTCTGGAGTAGGAATCACCATCTTAATCGCAATAAGCTTGAGTCCAACCTGCTCATAACGCTTAATAATTTCACCAATCAAAGATCGTTGTACACCATCTGGTTTAATAATCACCAAAGTTTTTTCAGTAGGCACTGTCATAGACTTATGTTTAAATAATAATTAGTTGTAGAATAGTTAATATTAGTCAGAATGTCAAATTTAAAATTATTTAAGCAAATCACTTAATCAGCCTATAATTCAAAGCAACTCCATCACTCTCAAACACCACTGTCCCATGCACATCATTTCGGAGCACCTCCGCTCCCACCCGCTCCGCTCGTTTCAAAATCCGCCGATTCGGATGACCAAAGCTGTTACCAACCCCAGCTTGTGCTACCACCCAACGCGGACTTAATAATTCCAAAAAAGCCTGACCATTAGCCGTGTCCGACCCATGATGACTCAATTTAAAAACATCCACCTCGCTCACCAAATTATTTTTCATCAGTTCGTCCTCGACCGCAATCCCCGAATCACCTCCCAGCAAAAATTTCACTTGCCCGCTAACCAGCTCCATGACTAGCGACCGATCATTCATCTCAGTAATCACCGTCCCTGACTTTGGCCACAAAGCTCTCAAACTTACCTGTTTGTCTAATTTCACCTCCGCCCCCGCCTCAATCTTTTGATAAGTAATCCCATGCTCCGCTAGAGCAAGTGCTAATTCCTGCGGTAAAGGCTCAGACACGGCACTCACTACCACCTGCCCCACCTCATACTTCTCAAGCAGTGCAATGATACCTGCATAGTGATCCAAATGATTGTGCGTCAAAACAATGATATCAAGCTCTCGATCATACCAAGGTAAAACTTGAGCTAGCCTAGCTAATACCGACCGATCTGGGCCAGCATCAATCAAAATATCTTTCTCATCAGCTGTCCGAATCAACACCGCATCACCCTGCCCCACCGACAAAAAAGCGACCAACAACTTATCAGTCGCTGGTCGCTTAAGAATAAAAATTCCCGAACCCAAAAATATTAGAGCCAAAACAGATAAAGTATAGATTATTATCCGCCTCCTTGAATTCACAAAATCAAAAAATTTTTAATTAATAAGAGCATTCAACTCTCTCACCAAATCAGCCTTATCCTGCACTCCTACAAACCTCTTCACCTCAACACCATTCTGCAAAATAATAATCGTCGGAATACTCATTAC
>CAYSXQ010000020.1:0-4090 GCA_964435085.1 uncultured Gammaproteobacteria bacterium
CGGACGGATTGAAGTGGGTGAATAGGAGGATTCGTTTTGTTAGGTTTGAGTAATTGGTAAATTATTATAAAGCATAGACAGGGTTTTGTGCAAAATAAAACAGCTAGTTTTAATTAGCTGTTTTAAATTTCCTATTGTATTTTTCAATTATTTCTTTTTGATCTCGATTGCCTTCGGTAACAGATTTTTCTAAGATAATTTTTTGCTCGTTGTAAGGTATGTCAGAGTAATTGATAATGACACGTTTTTTATTGGTCAGTAGCTTTTTTATTTTGTTTAGAGTTATCATATTTTTATTTCTTTTAGTATAGCATATAAAGAATCGTAGGTGTAGTTAAATTTTATGTGGTCGTCAATATTCTCTATACCAAGTTCTACTTTTTCTGTCTTATTGTGTTTATTTTTAACGATAATGTTTACAAATATTCTATTCTTGTATTTGTCTTTTACTTTTTGGACATTGTTCTTAGATTCTAAGAATGATTTTATGAAAACATCAAGTGTAATTTTTCTGTTTTCTAAGGCTTCTCTTTTTAATGTGAATTCCCAAGCTGTTAGGGGGTCTTGAAAAATGTAGAGTATGTAGACTAGTCTTTTGTGTTTAAGTGCTCGGTCTATGTTTTCAAATGCGTATTTTTCTTTTGCAAAAGTTCCATCGACTAAGGCATTAAATTTTTTCTTGTTAATGTAATCATAAAGTTTGTTGACTCCTAGGGTTGCTGCTGCTTGATAGATACTAGAATTCTGTCCATTGTAGCCAGGGCATAGTTCTCTTATTTCATCTGCGTCAATTCTGACGATTCCTAAGTTACTTCTTTTTTGAATATTTTCAATGAATCTTTTTGATGTTTCGGTTTTGCCTGCTCCAGGAGAGCCTGCCATGAAAAAAGTTACTGCCTTATCTGAGTGTATGAATTTTTCTTCATCGGCAAATATTTTAAAAAGCTCTTTTGTTTTAGTTAGAGATTTGATGTGATCAACTGCTAATTGAGAGACTTTTTGTTCCTCTTTAATGGTCTTTAAAGTCATTTGATATTTACTTTGTGGGGTGGCTACAGGGAATCGAACCCTGATCTACGGGACCACAACCCGTCGTTCTAACCGCTGAACCATAGCCACCATGTGGTAATCAGCTCGAGGCTGACTGCTTATTTATAAAGTTTTTTATTGTTTGTGTCAAGTTAGAGTTGGTAGATATAGATAGGGTGCTTGGCGGTGGTGATTATTTGACTGGCTTGGTGATTGGGTAGTTGGAACCGATAGCTATAGAGAGTGGCGGCTTTGGGGTGTTTTTGGAGTTTAGTGGCTAGTTGGGCCATTGACTCGTCATTGGTAAAGACAAAGAAGTAATCGACCATGTTGAGGTCGGCTTTGATGAGGTTGCCACTAATGAAATTAAGATTGGGGTGGCGACCGGCAAGGAGGCTGCCTAGGAGGAAGGGCGGGTAGCTAATCTCGTAGGCGTAGATTTGGTTGGTGGGATATTTTTGGGCTAAGAGTCTAGATAGAGTGCCGGTGCCGGCACCGAGTTCGGCGAAGATTTGGCCAGGTTGGAGCTCTAGATGATTGATAATCGCTTGTCTGATGTGTGGTGGACTGGGAAACCAAAGGGCGCGGTTTTGAAATTTGTAGTGGTAGAGTTGGGTGAGGAGGTAGAGGATTGTGACTAGTATGATTATTGTGATGGTGATTTGCATTGGGTTGTTTTTATCCTTGTTTGGATGGAGTAGAAAGACCCCTCCGCCCTCCGGGCACCTCCCCTTGGTAAGGGGAGGATTAACCTAGCTGGTCGATGATTTTTTGGGTAACTTCTTTTAGTAGGGCTTCTTCGGATTTGTGGAAATTGTTTAAGACGAATTTGTGGGCGCGGTTGCCGAAGATGCTTTTACGGTATTTGTCTAATTCGGGAGTGGCAATGCCGACGCGGTAGCGGCTGAAGTTCTTGGTACCGAGGTGTTCGATGATGGATTTGATGCCGTTGTGGCCAGCGCTGTTAGAACTGGTCGCGACTTTGTACTGGCCGAGGGCGACGTCTAATTCGTCGTGGATGACGATTAAAGAGTCGCTGATATCAGTGCTAGCGTCTGTTCTCTCGGGGAGTAGATCGTAGTAGTCCATGATCTTACGAATAGCTAGGCCGGAGTCGTTCATGAAGGTGAGGGGTTTGATGAGGATGTAGCCAGTGCCTTTGGCCATGAGGAGATTCCAGTCTTTGCTTTCTTGCCAGGAGAGGTTTTGATCGGCTGCCATTTGGTCAACGATAATAAAGCCGATGTTGTGGCGGGTGCGAGCGTATTTTTTGCCTGGATTGCCGAGGCCGGCGATTATTTTCATATTTTGGTCACGCAACATGTATCATGGAACATGAAACAGTGTTGTGTAGATATGATTTTAGATTATTTTTCATTTTCAGATTCTTCTTCGTCAATATCAACAGGATCGTCATTGTCTAGTTTAGCAGAGACACGGCGTTTGTCGACCCAGATGTTGATCGGAGTACCTTCAAGGTCGTAGCGGAGGCGGAGTTGGTTGGCGACGTAGTGTAGATAAGAATCAGCTAGGTATTCTTTGGAGCCGACTTGAATAGCAAACTCTGGTGGATTAGATTTGGTTTGGAAGAAGTTGTAGATGTGGGGGAAGCGGGTGCCTTTGCCTTTGGTTGGTTTGTGCTTATTGATACAGCCTTTGATGAATTTGAGTAATTGAGAATAGGTAACCTGAAGCTTGCGGTTGTCGGCAATCTTGATAGCAAGGTTCATGAGTGAGTCGAGCTTGGTGCGGTTCTTGGCGGACATGAAGTGAACAGGAGCGAATTGAACGAAAGGTAGGGTCTGGTAGATGCGACGGGTGTGGATTTTTGGGTCTCTATCTGGTACTAAGTCCCATTTGTTCGCGACAATAATCAAACTCTTGTGGAGAGTAATGATTTCTTCGGTGAGCTTAGCTTCTTGCTTGGTAAGCTCGTCGCTGACATCGAGGACGAGGAAGACGATGTCGGCTTCGTTAATGATGGCGAGGCTTTTGGCGATGCCCATCTTGGTTAGGCGGTCAGTGTGGTCCCAATGCTTGTTGATACCAGCGGTGTCGATGAGGACGAAGTTGCGACCATTGAAAGTCAGCTTAGTGTTTTGTGGTTCACGAGTAGTGTGAGCGATAGGGGAGACGATGACGCGTTCGTAGCCGAGGAGGGAGTTCATGAGACTCGACTTGCCGACGTTTGGTTTGCCGATGATGGCGATTTTGATAGTGTCGTCTTCTGTATTTTCGGCTGCTGCAGCTGCTTCTTCGCGAGTCTCAGTAGTGTTTTCAATTTTGCGTTCTTTGATTTTTTTGACTTTAGTTTCTGGTTGTTGTTCTTTGAGTCGGGCAATCAAAATATCTAAAAGGTCGCCGGTGCCGGCACCAGAGACAGCGGAGATAGTGTGAACTTCACCGAGACCCAGTTGATAGAAGACGCTGGCGTCATTGGTACGTTTGGCGTTATCGACTTTGTTGGCTATGAGAATGATTTTCTTGGGATCAGTGATGATTTTCTTGATGATCTTGGCCATCTGTTTGTCTTGTTCCATGAGGCTGTCGTTGTTGTCGACTAAAAACAAAATCAAATCAGCACGAGTGACGAGTTGACGAGCTTGGACTTGGACTCGTTCGTCGATAGAGTCGGGGTTAGCTTTTTTGGAAGCGAGAAATTTGAGGTCGAGGAAACCGCCGGTGTCGACTAATTCAAAGTCAGTGCCACGCCAGTTCATGTCACCGAAGTTAGCATCACGAGTGGTGCCGGCAATGTCGGCGATGAGGGCCTGTTTGCGTTCGGTTAGGGTATTAAAAAGAGTGGACTTGCCGACGTTGGCACGACCGAAGATTACTACTCGGGGAAGGGTTGTTTTTAATTTCTTGGCTAGCATATTTTTCTATTTCTGCTGGTTTATAAAAATTTAGTTGAAAGATAGAAAGATAGAAATATAGAAAGTTGCTGATTGATTACCTGCTTTATATATTTCTATCTTTCTATCTTTATATTTATTTCTGATCTATGTCTTGACCGACTATTAATATTAAATCTGGTTGCATCTTAACTGTACTGCTGCTG
>CAYSXQ010000020.1:4190-5767 GCA_964435085.1 uncultured Gammaproteobacteria bacterium
GTCTTGACCGACTATTAATATTAAATCTGGTTGCATCTTAACTGTACTGCTGCTGTTGCCGCGAGCTAGCTCGTCTTTGAGCCAGTCGGGGAGGGTGAAGGAGACGTTGGCGTTGGTCTTTTCTTTGAGCAGAGCGAGTGATTCTTTCTTGTTGCCAAAGGTCAGATCGTAGATGACGCTCTTCTCGTAGTTTTGTTTACTGCAATTAGCCGTGCCAACGACGATGAAGCCGAACTTCTCAAGGTCGGTAGCGGTGCGGCTAGCGAGACCATTGATCCAGGTACCGTTTAAGATTTGGATATGGGCTTGTTCCTCGCCGACTTTGGCCTTGGCATCGGCAGGAGCGTTTTGGAAAATGTTTTTAAAGAGATATTGGATCTCGGAGAAGTTGCCGGCACGAGGGACGAGCATGTAAGCACCGTCGGCACCAGTTGAATCCATGAGCAAGCCAGCAGGGCTATTATCAAGGACTCTGGTAGTGATGTCGTCTTGGTGGATGTCTTTGGCAAGGCTCCAGAGCTTAGTCATATCAACTAGACTAAGGTTGGTGTGGAGATGGTCACTGAGCTCGCTGATAATGTTAAGAATCTTTTTAGGACTGAAAAGTGTTTCGCGGGAGAGGGCTTTGTCTTTGATGGCGGCGATGGCTTTTTGTTGACGGGCGGCGCGGGCAAAGTCAGTGCCTTCTGGTCCGTAAGCATGGCGAGAGCGAGCGTATTTGAGGGCGAGGGTGCCATTCATGGTTTGGCAGCCGGTTTCGAAGTGGAGGTGTTCGAAGCGAGCGTCGTAGACTGGGTTTTCTTCTTGGCCTTCGGCTGGATAGGTGTAGTCGTCAAAGGCTCGGTCGACACAGATGTTGACTCCACCTAATTCGTCGACAATTTTAACAAAGCCTTCAAAGTCAATTTTGACATAGTAATCAATAGGGGCTTCAAGAACAGAACTGACAGTT
Source organism: uncultured Gammaproteobacteria bacterium (assembly GCA_964435085.1). Taxonomy (GTDB): domain Bacteria; phylum Patescibacteriota; class Patescibacteriia; order Patescibacteriales; family Patescibacteriaceae; genus UBA917. The sequence continues at coordinate 5,143 of CAYSXQ010000020.1, forward strand.
TGACTAGCAGCAAGGCCGCCGGAGCCGACTTCGTTTCTTTCAGCCAGGGCGTTGGCACTATTAATTTTGCGCCAAGCTGTGGTGTTATCAATAGGGACGACTAAGTCGCGGGGAATAGATAGGAGAGCAGCTTTTTTGGTGCCTAAATCAAGACTAGCAGCTATCATGGTGTCAGTTAATTCTGAGCCGTCATGACCTTTGCCGCCAATACCGAGGAGCAGAACATTGATACGGCCACGCTCTTCACCGCGAAGAGGTGAGCTAGAGCTTTCGGCAAATTGTTTGATTTGACCAATGATAGGGATGCGGTTGATCCAGGAAAGGGTGCTTTGGTCAGAAATTGAGCCTTTGAGATAGAAAAAGACAAAGAAAACCAGTAAAAAGGCCGTAGCAAAGGCTGAGATTTTGCTAATCTTATTAAACAAAGGTTTAGTTGTGTGTTGCTTGGCTTCTGGTTCAGGATCTTGGCTTTTGGCTTCAATCTTAGCTAAATCCTTGAGAAGACGGTCATTGTCGTACATGGTAAATTTTGGCTAATAAATACGAGAAAATCATAACAGGTGATTATCATTTTGTCCAGTTATACTTGACTTATTTTGTATATTGTGCTATAATTGTAAGCATA
>CAYSXQ010000020.1:5867-7537 GCA_964435085.1 uncultured Gammaproteobacteria bacterium
TTTTCATGATTTTGTGCCTAGTGAGGTGCTTATAAGCATCGGTCCAATTAAAGTGTATTGGTATGGTTTGATTATGGTGAGTGCTATGATGGTTGGACTAGGGGTGGCGAAGAGTTTGGCAGCTAGGTTTAAGATTGGAGTAGAGTTAATTTACGATTTGGGTTTCTGGTTGATTATCTGGGGACTAGCTGGCGCGCGACTCTATGATGTGCTGCTCGAATGGTCTTATTATAGCCAAAATTTGGGGGATATTTTAAAAATTTGGCAAGGAGGTCTGGCTATTCATGGGGCGGTGATCGCTGGTCTTATGGTGGTGATTATTTTTGCGCTCAGGCATAAGTTATCCTTTTGGATTTTGGCGGGAGTGGTGGTGCCAGGCTTAGTGATTGGTCAGGCGATTGGACGCTGGGGAAATTATTTTAATCAAGAATTGTTTGGTCGACCGACTGATTTGCCTTGGGGGATTTTTATTGATGAGCTGCATCGGCCTATTAATTATGCTAGTTATAGCTATTTTCAGCCGACTTTTTTGTATGAGTCGCTGTGCAGTTTGCTAATCTTTGGATTTTTGATGTGGTTGATTAAATATTTTGATCAGCTTAAAGATCGAGAAGCGAAAGAGTTGGGAAAAATTGTGATTGCTAGTTATTTTATTTTGTTTGGTTTGTATCGGGGGTTGATGGAGTTTATTAAGATTGATGTGACGCCGATGATTGGGGGTATGAGGTGGCCGCAGATTATGAGCTTGATTTTAATGATTATTGGTGGCATTATCTTATATAATATATTAGGCAGTAAGCATTGTACGTCAGATGTTAAGGAGAAAATTTAAAAATAATAGTTTTAGTTTGAAAGTTTAAAAGTTTGAAAGTTGAAAGTAGGTGATTATTTGAGAACTTTGTAACTTTTAAACTTTCTAACTTTCAACTTCGTAATATATGTCTGGACACTCAAAATGGGCGACAACTAAAAGAGCTAAGGCGGTGGTGGATGCTAAGCGTGGTGCTACCTTCACTAAGCTTGCTAACCTCATTATTATGAATGCGAAGAAAGGTGGCGATCCGGTCACTAATTTTTCTTTGCGTCTCGCGATTGATCGAGCACGCGCGGCGAATATGCCGAAGGATAACATTGAGCGAGCGATTAAGCGTGGTACCGGTGAGCTGGCTGGTGCGGCGATTGAAGAATTGATCTATGAGGGCATTGGTCCAGCGCAGTCGCAATTTATTGTCAGGTGTCTCACTGATAGCCGTAATCGCGCGGCAAGTTTGATTCGTCATATCTTTGATAAAGTTGGCGGCTCACTCTCTGCAGTGATGTGGAATTTTGAACTCAAAGGTGTGATTATGGTCTCGGCCTCGGAAGTGGCGAAAATTAATTTTGATGAGCTTGAACTTGAGCTAATTGACGCTGGGGCCTCGGATATTATTAATGAAGCGGAGGGCTTAACTATTTACTCGGATACCGCTAATTTACAGGCGATTAAGAAGCTTTTGGAAGAAAAAGCGGTGGCTGTTGAGTCATCGGAAATTGAGTATGTGGCGAAGGAGAAAAGGGAATTGACCGAAGAAGAGCAGGAGAAGATTGAGAGATTTATTGAGGCTCTTGATGAGTGTGATGATGTGGCGGATTATTATAGTAATGTGCTATAGAATTTCAAATTTAAAATT
>CAYSXQ010000020.1:7637-14027 GCA_964435085.1 uncultured Gammaproteobacteria bacterium
AAATTATGATTATCCTCGGCATCGACCCCGGCATCGCTGACACTGGCTATGGTTTAATTGAGCATAATCAGAAAGGTGATTTGGTTTGTTTGACTTATGGTTCGATTAAGACCTCGAAGAATGATAGCTTAGTGGAAAGATTGTTTAGCTTGGCCGAGCAACTTGCAGCTTTGATCGATCAGTATAAGCCAGAGCTTGCGGCGATTGAAGAATTGTTTTTTTGTAATAATGCTAAGACGGCTTTGGTGGTTGGTCAGGCTAGGGGTGTGGCGATGTTGGTTTGTCGGCAGGCTGGCCTGCGACCCTTGTCTTATACTCCGCTGCAGGTGAAGCAGGCGGTTACTACTTATGGTGGTGCGGACAAGGCTCAGGTGCAGAGGATGGTGAAACTTTTGCTTAATCTCAAGGAAACTCCGAAGCCTGATGATGCGGCGGACGCGCTCGCGATTGCGATTTGTGCGTCGGGAAGTAGTGAATTATTGGCTAGAAAATAGAAAGACTTGTTTGACAGGGGTTTGGCTATAAAGTATATTATTAGTATAGAAGTTAAAAGGAAAATCTAAAAAGTAAAAAGAATTCTTAAAAATTATTTTCTGAATATTTACGATTGAATTCTTAATCTTAAAATTGCTAATTTTTAATTGAATATGTATATAACTTGGTTGGGTCACAGTGCTTTTAAATTTCAAGACAAGCTTAATGCTGAGGGTTTTACCGTGACGACTGATCCTTTTGATTCTGATGAGACAGGGCTTAAGATGCCTAGTTTTGATGCCGATATTGTGACAGTGAGTCATGATCATAAGGATCATAATTATCTCAAGGCATTACGCAAGGATCCATTTCTCATTAATACGGCTGGTGAATTTGAGTACATGGGCGTGTATGTCGAAGGTATTGATTCTTATCATGACGATGAGAAAGGTGCTAAGCGAGGGCGAAATGTTATTTTTCGCTTTGATTTTGCGGATATTTCGATTGCGCACTTAGGCGACCTTGGTCATATCCTGACTGATAAGCAGATTGAGCGACTTGAGGGTGTTGATGTGCTGCTAGTGCCGATCGGTGGTGTTTATACAATTGATGCGAAGAAGGCGGTTGAAGTAATTAATCAATTGGAGCCACGTGTGGTTATTCCGATGCATTATCAAGTTGATGGTCTTAAATATGAGCTTGATGGCTTAGAGAAATTCATCAAGGAGTTTGGTGTAGCGCCTGAGTATGAAGAGAAATTGAAGATTAGTAAGAAGGATTTACCAACTGATGCGACGCGATTGATTATTTTAAAAATTTAATAGTATGCCAAGGGGGAGACAAATCACAATTAAGACTGGCCTCAAAAGGCCTAGCAACAAGCGTGGGATGAAGGCAGAGGTTAATCAAGAGCAAGTAGAGCGAATCAAAGCGATGCTTGATCAAGAAGAGGAGAATATTGAGAAAGATTTGCGCAGAGAGATGACGAGAATGATTGACGAAAGGCAACTTGCCATGAGTCATGAGCTCGGGGATATGAATAGTAAAAATAAGCGACTGATTATGTGGATTGGTGTGTCGCTGATTATGTTAGTGATTGTTGGTTTTTGGGTCTTGAGCTTAGACTGGAGCGTGGAGCGACCCTATGCAGAGAGCGTGAAACAGATTGATCCTAAGTCGTTATCAGAGTACAAGGATAATTTGGATAAAACTTTTGAGGAAGTGATGACACAGATTGATCAGTTGAAGGTTCAATCGGTTCAGATCACTAGTAGTTCAGAACCGAGTCTAACTACCGGAACACTGCCAAAATAATTAATTTAGAAATAGTATGCCGAAACAAAGTGAATTAGTGCCAGAGGAGAATGCAGCTAGTGCTGATGCTGACGGAGCTAAGAAAGCGCCGATACAATTTAATATTTTAGACGGACAGCTCGAGCCGCAATCAATTGTTACTGAAATGAAGACGGCTTATTTGGATTATGCCATGAGCGTTATTGTCAGTCGAGCTTTGCCTGATGTGCGCGATGGTCTCAAGCCCGTCCATCGTCGTATTCTCTACGCAATGTGGAATGTAGGACTTAGAGCCGGTGGTAAATTCCGTAAGTCAGCAACCGTCGTCGGTGAAGTGCTGGGTAAATATCACCCTCATGGTGATGCCGCTGTGTATGATTCGATGGTGCGTATGGCACAGAGTTTCTCGATGCGTTATCCGCTAGTCAAAGGTCAAGGTAACTTCGGTTCGATGGACGGTGATAATGCGGCGGCTATGCGTTATACCGAAGCTAAGCTCAGCTATCTAGCTGAAGAAATGCTGTTTGATATTGACAAGAACACTGTGGACTTTGCGCCGAACTTTGATGGTTCTCATCAAGAGCCACGAGTACTACCAGCGCGTTTACCTAACTTGCTACTTAATGGCAGTATGGGTATTGCCGTGGGTATGGCGACAAATATTCCGCCACATAACTTGCGTGAACTATGTACCGCTATTGTTAAATTGATTGATAATCCGGAGCTGTCAGTAGAGGAGATCATGGAAGACGTGCAGGGTCCAGATTTTCCGACTGGTGGTATTATTTATAACAAGAAAGATATTTTGCAGGCTTACACAACTGGTCGCGGTGGTATCGTGATGCGTGGTAAGGCGGAAATTGTAGAAAATAAAAAAGGTGAATGCCAGATTATTATTAGTGAAATTCCTTATCAGCTAAATAAATCAAGCTTGGTGGAGAAGATTGCTGATCTTATTAAAGAAAAGAAGATTGAAGGCGTGCGTGACTTGCGTGATGAGTCAGGCAAGGAAGGTGTGCGTATCGTTCTTGATCTCAAGAAAGACTCTTTCCCAAAGAAGATTTTGAACAGTCTTTATAACAAAACTCCTTTGCAAGATACTTACCATGTGAACTTACTCGCTCTGGTTGACGGTATTCAGCCTAAGGTTTTGAATATTAAGGTTGCGCTTGAAGAATACATTAAGCATCGTGAAGAAGTGATTAAGCGTCGGACACAGTTTGAACTTGATCGTGCTCGCGCCCGTGCGCACATCTTGGATGGTTTGATGATTGCGCTCTTGCACATTGATGAAATTATTAAGATCATCAAGGCTTCGAAAGACAAGGATGACGCGAGACAGAATTTGATTAAGAAATTTAAATTATCAGAATTGCAGGCGGCGGCGATTGTCGAAATGCGTCTGGGTCAACTCGCTGGTCTTGAGCGACTACATGTGGAAACTGAACTTAAAGAAAAGACGCAGTTGATTAAGGATTTAGAAAAGATTTTGGGCTCACGTGAGATCGTGCTGACTATGATCAAGACTGACATCAAGGAGGTGTCTGATAAGTACGGCGATGAGCGCCGGACTAAGGTTGTAGCTCGTGGCTTTAAGGAATTTAGTGTCGAGGATCTAGTGCCAAATGAAGAAGCTGTTGTCATGATGACCCGTGATGGTTATTTGAAGCGTATGCCTTATGACACCTTTAAGACTCAGTCGAGAGGTGGTAAGGGTGTGGTTGGTCTGACTACTAAAGAAGAGGATGGTGTGGAATTTATGTTCACAACTATGACTCATGATGATTTGCTGTTCTTCACTACTCGTGGTCGTGTCTTTCAACTTAAGGGTTATGAAATTCCGCAGGCACAACGAACGGCTAAAGGGCAGGCGATTGTGAACTTCTTGTCAATTCCAAGTCAAGAGAAGGTGACTAGTATTTTGCCTTTGTCGAAGCTTGCTGATGTCAAATATTTATTCTTTGCGACTGAGAAGGGTCTAGTTAAGAAAGTAGAAATCAAAGATTTTGAGAACGTCAGGCGTAGTGGTTTGGTAGCTATCAAGCTGAAGGATGATGACAAGCTCATCTGGACCAAACCAACTTCTGGCTCGGACACAGTACAACTGGTTACGGCTGGCGGTCAGGCTATTCATTTTAATGAATCAGATGTGCGTGATATGGGTCGTGGTGCGGCCGGTGTCTTTGGCATTAAACTTAAGCGCAGCGATCGAGTTGTGGGTATGGGTGTAGTCAAGGATGGTAAAGTTAAGGGCTATCAAGTCTTGTCAGTGATGGCAAATGGCTATGGTAAGCGGACTGATCTAGCTGACTACAAGATTCAGGGTCGTGGTGGCTCGGGTATTAAGACAGCTAAGATTACAACCAAGACTGGTGGTCTTACTAACGCCTTTGTGGTGAATAATGAAAAAATGCAGGATCGTGATTTGGTGATTATTTCTGCTAAGGGTCAGGTGATCCGTTTGCCATATAAGACGGTGAGTGAATCTGGTCGTGACACACAGGGTGTGCGTCTGATGCGTTTTAAAGAAGCTGATGATGAAGTGGCGGCGGTAACTTGGATTTGACAGTGCTGGGGCCATAAACTAAAATAAATTAAAATATTTGGTTTTGTGTCTTGGCTTGTCTGAGGAGGCAGCTTGAGTCACTTCATTATTGGATCAAAGATTTAAAAAATTAATTAAGAGTCTCGCTAAGGAGGTCGAGGCGCTAAAGATTATCAAAGATATGATTGATCTAAAAAAACAGAAAATGTTGCCAATCTTGGGAGTAGTAATCATTCTCTTGATCGCAGGTATTTACATGTCTCAAAAGGGAGGCGTGTCTATGGGTAAAAATATTAGCCCAATGGAAGCTAAGAACAAGGCTGAGGCTTTCGTTCGTGATACCTTGCTTGGTGGCAAGACTCAATTTACTATTTCTGATGCGACTGAATATGCCGGTCTTTACAAAATGAGCATTACTCTCGAAGGCGGTGGTGATCCAATCGACTCTTATATGACTAAGGATGGTAAGATTTTCTTGCCACAGGGTATGGATATTGCCAAGATGACCGCTGAAGCTGGTGGTGCTACTGCCGATGCTGGTGGTCAAGCTGCTGAGCCAGTAGCTCAGGTGGCAACTAAGTCTGACAAGCCAAAGGTAGAGCTTTTTGTCATGAGTCACTGTCCTTATGGTACTCAGGCAGAGAAGGGTATTATCCCTGTCGTGAAGGCTTTGGGTAGTAAGATTGACTTCCAGATTAAGTTTGTCGACTATGCGATGCATGAGAAGAAAGAAATCGATGAACAGACTCGTCAGTATTGTATTAATAAAGAACAGGCTCCTAAGTTTATTCCTTATCTAGAATGTTTCCTTAAGGCTGGTGATAGCGCTAGCTGTTTGAAGGAACAGAAGGTTGATGAGAAGAAGCTCGCTTCTTGCATCACTGCTACTGATAAGCAATTCAAGATCACTGAATCTTATAACAACAAGGATTCTTGGGGCAGTCAGTTCCCTCCATTTGCTATCCACAAGGCTGAAAACACTAAGTATGGTGTCCAAGGTTCACCAACTCTAGTCATCAACGGCGAGCAAATCAGCTCTGGTCGTGATGCCGCTAGCTTTGCTAAGGCAATCTGTGGTGCATTTACTGACGGTAAGGCACCTAAGGAATGTTCTAACACTTTCGCTTCTGCAAGTCCTGCTCCAGGCTTTGGTACTGGTACCCAGGCTGCTGGTTCTGGATCTGATGCGGCACAGTGTAACTAGTTAGAAATGATTTTGAAAAGCCTCTCGTGTTTGGGAGGCTTTTTTAATTTCCAGTTTTCAATTTTCAATTTCCAAACAATTTCCAAATCCCAAGTTCCAATTTCCAAATAAATCACAAATCTCAAATAAAGTGTTATATTGGTGAATGATGGTATGACAGGAATTTTGTAACCTGTCTGCCGGCAGGCAGGTTTGGAGCTTGAAATTTATTTGGAAATTGGAACTTGGGATTTGTAATTTAAAGAATTGTGATTTGTTTGGACATTGAAAATTGGAAAAGGAAATTAGTCCCTTTTGTTGATTTCTGTGGGTATTTAATTTTTATTAATTATTGGGTTGACCCAATGGCTAATAATTAGATAGGTCTTTTTAGCCAATATTAGTCATAAATATTACTAGAAAAGAAGAATTGGCCTGCTCTTGACACTTAATTTATTTACTGTATAATTGAACTTATCAAATAAAATATGATAAATCATCAATTAAGACTCCATATAAACACTCGCGGTTAAAGATAAACCAATGTTTGGCTTATGACCGCTAGAAGCGGTTTTTTTGATGAAATTTTGTAGATTATATACTCCTTAACAACTGAATATCGAGAACCAATAAATAATAAATGAAAGCATTTAAGATAAAAGCGTGGGAAAATCACGTAAGAGTATATGGTGGATGCCTGGACTTACAAAGACTATGAAGGACGTAGCAGCCTGCGATAAGCTTCGGTGAGGTGGCAAGCAACCTTTGACCCGAGGATTTCCGAATGGGGAAACCTATCCTGTTGAAGACAGGATGTCCGGTGGCTGAATACATAGGCCGCTGAGACGACAACCCGATGAACTGAAACATCTTAGTAGTCGGAGGAAAAGAGAAA
>CAYSXQ010000021.1:0-11058 GCA_964435085.1 uncultured Gammaproteobacteria bacterium
TAAAATAAAGAGCCTTTTGAGGCTCTTTATTTTATTTATTTTCCCACTCCCCGCCTTGTCGGACTAGGAGGCTTTTGGCGCTGTTGGGGTCGGCCAGGATGCCGGCGACTACTTTTTCCATGCGCATGCCTTGGGAGCCTTTGACCAGGACTAGATCGTCGGTTTTTAGTTCTTTGTTTAGTAGCTCGATGATTTCTTCGTGATTGTTGCAGTGGTAGATGTTTTTTTCGGATAGGCCGGCCTCACGAGCACCAATGCTGATGTGTAGCGATTCTTGGCCAATAATGATTAGGTTAACATTTTTGAGCTCGGCGGCTTTTTTGCCGACTTCAAGGTGATCATCCTTGCTGTTTTCTCCAAGCTCAAGCATATCTCCAAGAACGAGCCAGTGACGCTTGATTTCTGGCAAGTTGAAATTATCAATAGTTTCGAGAGCTGAAATAGTGGCAGGAGTCGAGGCATTGTAAGTGTCGTCAATGATGAGTGAGCCGTTGATGCCAGCGAGTAATTTCATACGACCCTTGGCAGTGGTGAAATGCTTGAGAGCGCTGCTAATCTCAATGCCATTCATACCGTAAGCAAAACCAATGCTTGCCGCGGCTAAGGCAGCATAGACAGAAGGCTTACTAAGGGCGCCTGGAAGTAGTACTGGGATATAGGCGTCATGATATTTTATTTTGAAACTTAGACCGCTGAGATTTTTTAATTCTCTCTCGCCAGCAAAGCTATAGGCTAGATTATGAGCACTGACGGCGGCACCATCAGTAAAGCCATAGCTAATGACACGTTGCTCTAGACGCTCGCCAATATCAGCAATTTTGTCATTATCGTAATTTAAAATAGCAAAGCCGGAATTATCTAGAGTGTCTAAGATTTTTTTCTTTTCTTGTCTGATTTTTTCAGTTGTGCCGAAATTAACTAAATGTGCGCTGCCAATATTGGTGATGACAGCAGTATTGAGCTTGACGATAGAATTGAGATAGTCCATGTCACCTGGCTTGTCGATGCCCATTTCTAAAACTAGTATTTCTGGATACTCGGACTTACTAATGATTAGCTTGCAAGCTTTAAAAATAATGCCAAGCCAGCCAGACAGAGACTTGCCTGGCGACTCGCTGCCGATAATAGTTAGTGGCAGTCCTAGTTCATTATTATAATTCTTGATGTTGGCGCGGACTTGGAATTTACTGCCCAGTACAGTGGCAATAGCATCCTTGGCACTAGTCTTGCCAACTGAGCCGGTAATACCGATTACTTTTGGTTTATACTTAAGCAAAATCAGCTTGGCGAGTATTTTTAATTTGAATTGGAGAATTGATTTGAGCATATTTAGATGTAAAAGCAATTTGAAAACTATTCACGTGTCCCACGTCGCTCGCCGTAGCGAGCTATGCGGGATTGGCAAGCACCCTCTTTTTTAATGTCTGTTCTCGGGTACTTGCCAATATTTAAGGATAAATTCGTTCATTTGTCTAGCAATGGGGACGGCGGTTGATTCAGCATATTCGAAGCCTCGGGGCTTAGCTACACGTACCAAGATCACATAGCGAGGGTCGTCAGCTGGGGCGTAGCCTAGGAAAGTGTGATTATAGAGTTTGCTCCAGCCACCAGCATTACGGTCGGCGATTTGAGCCGTACCAGTCTTACCAGCGATATAGTAACCAGGCATACGGATATTCTTGTAAGCGCTACCATCCTCAACAACACGAATGAGCATGCTAGTGATAAGAGCAGAAGCTTCGGAGCTAATGACTTGTTTAGCCTCGCTAATAGGTGTAGTAAGGATATTACCGTCTGCTTGGCGGATTTCTTTGACAATATTAGGCTTGACCAATTTACCACCATTTGCCAAAACTGCAAAGGCAGTGATCATTTGAATCGGCGTCACAGCCACACCCTGACCAAAAGAGGCTGTGGCAGCGTTAATTTCTTTGATTTTTTTGGCAGTAAGATTGGCGATATTACCCTTGGACTCCCCTTCTAATTCAATGCCGGTCTTCTCACCAAAACCAAAATTACGAACATAATCAGCGAATTTCTGATTACCGATAGTACGCATAGCATAAATAGCGCCAGTATTAAGCGATTTTTCTAAAACCTGAGTCATAGTTGTTTGGCCATGAGCGCCTTTACTGGAGAAGTCAGAATTACTAATGGGCTTAGGCCAACCCTCAACCATCATTTGCCCAGGATCATTAAACAAGGTATTAGGTGTGACCTTGCCCTCATTTAAGGCGCTGGCCATAGTGATAGGCTTAAAGACTGAGCCAGGCTCATAAGTGTCAAAAATAGCCGGATTATTGAGTAAGGAACTATCAGTAACTTGATTGTAGTTATTAGGGTCAAAGCCAGGATAGGAGGCCATAGCGATGATGCTACCGGTCTTTGGCTCCATAATGATGATAGTGGAGAGATCAGCGCTGTAGGCTTCAACGGCTTTTTTGGCAAGGCTAGCTGCAAAAAATTGAATGGAGCGATCAATAGTCAGAACTAGATCATCGCCATTTTTCTTGGCTCGATGTTCACGATCAAGAACGATGACGGTGCCACCAGCACCTTTTTCGCCCTGAACGGTGCCGTATTGGCCAGCTAATTCTTCATCAAAAAAACCTTCCAGGCCATAGCGACCATGGCGAACGATATTGCCGTTTTTTTCAGTCTTTTCATTGTCAGTGTAACCAAGCACATGACAGGCTAGCTCATTGTCAGTGTAGTAGCGATAATATTCACTTTGATAGCCGATACCAGCATAGACTAGAGGTGTCAGGAGTTGATTATCCGAGCGGTAGATTTTATTATTCTCAATCTTTAGATCATCGAGGTTAGTGCCAGCTGCCTGCCACAAATCAGACATTAAGGAGAGATGGAATTGCTTAGCTAAATCAGCTTCGACTTTTTTTTCTAGGAGTTCATAAGGATCACCAGGACGATTAAGGCGAGCGCGTAGATCAGCATAGACTTCTGATTTTTTAGCGGCGATGAGTGCTAGTCGTCGTTCTTGCTTAGCAGCTTGATAGCCAGGGTCGGCAAGAAGAGAACGCTGTTTGGCACGGACTAGTTCAGGGTCCTCCTGACTCTGACTAAGAGCGTTGCTTAAACTTTCGGCTTCTTGCTTAGCTAAGAGGAGATCGATTTCTTTTTCAATGCTAGCGGCACGGAAAAATTCGTAAATTTTATCGATTACTCTTTCTTTGTCCACAAGATCCTTGGGCACGGCAAAAATAGCAATATATTCTTTGTTGGTAGCGAGCGGATAGAGACCGTCGTCCTTCGTCTTGTCGCTCAGATAAATTTTACCTCGCTCTGGTTCTAGTTTAGTGTTGGAATTGTGTAATTGCGAGGCGCGAGCAACATAATAGTCACGCTTGATGATTTGTAGAAAAAATACTTTTAGACTGATAGCGGTGGCTAATAAAAAAACAATCGCAACTAAAAAATTAATGCGATGTTCGGTACTGCTAGACCTTCTAGTGCCTCTTCTAGATTCAATCCGTACTGGCATAGCTTATTTCTTGGCAACAGTGGTGTTAATAGGATTAAGATATCTGATTTCGCCCACTGGCACTAAATCTAATTTTTTAATTTTTTCACCGAGATAAGAATAGGAGCTAATGTTAGTAATCTTGACTTCTAGATTTTTGTTATCTCGCTTGATAGCTTCGAGCTGGTTTTTGTAATCAGCCAGAGCAAAGCCACCAATAGCTAGACTATTAACCGCAAAAACATAGAGAGCAAGCACGATGACTGATAGGCTAACTAAGTATTTATTAATAGTTTTGATATTGATGTGGCTAGACCTGACTTGATTCATATTTTTTGAGCTAAGCGAAGTTTAGCGCTGCGTGAGCGAGGATTAGTCGCTAGTTCGGCAGCCGAAGCTGTAAGTGGCTTCTTAGTAATAATTTTTAATTGTGCCTGGTGATGGCAAATGCAGACTGGTAGTCGTGGTGGGCAGAGACAGTCTTTGGAAGCCTCAACCAAGAATTGTTTGACAATGCGATCTTCAAGACTATGAAAACTAACAGCAGCCAATATCCCGCCGCTCTTCAGTAGAGACAGAGCGCTAGGCAAAACTTCGCGGAGATTATTAAGCTCATCGTTAGTAGCAATACGCAGGGCTTGAAAAGTACGGGTAGCAAAGTGTAGGCGTTTATCATTGCGATAGAGCGCTGGCACGGCAGCGGCAATGGCGTCGACGAGACTACTAGTAGTAGTGATTTTTGCCTCACTGCGACGAGCAATGATTGACTGAGCGATGCGGTGGGCATATTTCTCTTCGCCGTAATTTCTGATAAGCTCGGTCAGCTCTTTTTCACGATAGTTATTGATAATGTTCTCGGTTTTGTTTTTCTTTTCACTCGCATCAAAACCCATATTGAGATTAGAATCGATGCGGAAAGAAAAACCCCTCCCTAGGTCAGCGAGTTGCGCTGACGATAGTCCGAGATCCATGACAATGCCATCAAAGAGCGTGCCAGGAAAATGTTCGGCAACTACACTTGCGATATTTTTAAAATTACTGCGGACGGCGCTAATCTGAGTCAAGCCGCGCTCGGCTTTGATCATCTCAATATTAGCAATCGCCTCTTCGTCAAGGTCGGTCGCTAGGACCAAACCACTCGAACCGACAGCTGCGGCTAAAGCTAAAGTATAGCCACCCCCTCCCAGAGTGCAGTCGATATATTTTTGACCTGATTGCGGTGACAGGGCATCGATGATGTCAGTCAACATGACGGGAATATGCTTGTCCATAGATTAGGTGCTTACAGCTTCCAAAGCTTCGGCAATATCATTACTAGATTTGTCAGTGGTTTTCTTATAGCTAAGCCAAGTGGCTTCGTTCCAGATTTCTAAACGGTTATAGAGACCGGCAATGACAATTTTCTTGGACAGACCAGCAAAGTTGCGCAGATATTCTGGCAAGACAATGCGACCTTGGCCGTCAAATTCCACATCCATGGCCCCAGCCAGGAAATGGCGAGCTAAAGCTCGATCATTTGCTTTGTTGAAAGGTAAGGCTGCCAGACGCTCGGCAATCTTGGACCATTCTTTCTTGGTATAAAGGAACAAGCAATTATCTAGACCCTTGGTGACAACGGCACCGGTCTTGAGAGCGGCGCGAAATTTGGTAGGAATGGCGACTCTACCCTTATCATCCAGACTGTGGTTGTATTCGCCGATAAACATAGATATTCCCCACTTTTTACCACTTCTCCCCTCTTATATACATTTTATACCACTTTAGGACTAGCGTCAATGAGAATGGGCTGGAAAATATGGGGTTTTGTAATGATTTTTAGTGAGGTAATAAAAAACAGCTAGTTATGCACAAGCTGCTTTCTTTAATTTCAAATTTGAGATTATTTCGTACCAATATTAGGCTCCCCGTTATAAACCGGATCAATGACATTCAGTCCTTTAGTCTTCGTCACAAAGCCGGAGTTGTCGCGGACCGGAATATTAAAGGCGTAGCCGAGGGCGTTAGCGGTGACGATGCCGAGGCGGAGACTGCTAAATGACCCTTCGCCATTAGCTACTTCGATCGCTTCGAGGTCTTTCATTTTTTGCTTCTGAGTTTTGAGGAATTTTTCTATTTCTGGCAGAAGAATTTCTGACTGATTACGATTAGTGTCGATGTCCAGCGACGCAACAATAGTGCTCTTTTGTTTGAGAGCAAGAGTAATGAGATTAGGTTTAGTGGTGTCGATAATTAAAATCATAGAGATAGATAATTTTCTTTAGTTTAGCTAATTGATGAGCTTTGTCAAATAAAAAGCCCTAACGAATAGTCAGGGCTTTGGTCGGTGGTGATTTTATTAATTATTTTTGTAGATCTTCTGGACTTTGCCCAGCTTGTCGATGATTTTGACTTGAGTTAAGCCTCGAGCCTTCGGCGTGTGACGAACATTCCAGCCCCAAGCCAAGGCTCCATCAGGAAAGGTCCATTCAATCTCATCGATACCAACAATGCTATTGTAACGTGGGTTATTAATCCAAAAGTTGACGTCTGAACCAAGTATATAGGTAGTATTAACAATCTGGCCATCCAAATGTTGAATAGTGCTTTTGTCAATGCGAGTGACTTGACCTCTACCTAAGTGAAAGCCGATGATAATTTCGTTTTGAGTACTATCATCGGTAACATAATAGGGTACCGAGAAAGGCTCAGAGCGAGGAATCAAAGCACGTTCACTGCGATTTCTACCATAGATAAGAAAGACGTCGGTTTCAGTATCATTATCATAGGCAAAGCCAACGATATAATATTTATCCTTAATCTCAAACTCTTTCTTGATCTTCTCGCCAGCAATAAAAGCGGTAACAAAAGGATCGACGGGTTTATCAGTAGCAGGAATCCAGTCGTTAACTGGCAAGCTAATCTTATAGAGCTTACGGTTTGAGAAGGCTGGATAATTGGGATCAGGAATGACCTCAATTCTCACTTCGTCATTGGCATCGAATGGAGCAACGTTTGTGGGTTGCTCATGATTGCAGGAAGCTACTAGCATTAGCGCTAGAGCGGATAACAGGACAGCAAAAGCTTTCATTAAATCCTCCAAAAAATAAAAAATAAAAAATTGTAAGGTACAATCATTACATTAACAACTAAATTATATGGCCTTTATCTATAAAAGCAAGATAATTTAGTTGTTAATGTAGCTTAATCTTTTAGTCACTGTGACGAACAAGCCAAGAACTACGACGAGTTTCGCCGTACAACAAAGCCATATGATGAGCAATGTGCTCCCAATTGAAATGAGTTTCAATTCTCAGTCTCGCCTCCTCACCTCTGGCTTTGACTAGCTCAGGATTGTCTAGCAAGTAACTAAGCTTAGTCTGCAAGTCAGCAATGTTTTTGTTAGCAAAGATAAAGCCGGTAGTGCCGACAGCTGAGAGGTTTTCAGGGATGTCGCTAACCAAGACCGCACGACGACGAGCCATGGCTTCAAGGAGAGCTAGACTTAAGCCTTCAGATTCAGAAGGTTGCACAAAGAGATAGGCGTGGGCATAGAGCTGAGCCAAAGCCTCACCAGTTTGACTACCAGTAAAGATAATGCGGGAGTCGCCTTTGGCCAGAGCCTTGAGCTCTAAGACATAGTCATCGCTACAAGCACTGTCGCCGACAATGACTAATTTTTTGTCAGTATCAAGCGCCTTAAAGGCTTGGATGAGATAAGCTAGACCCTTGTGACGAACCAAGCGAGAAATAGCGACGATATAATTATCAGGAGCTAAATTCCACTGGCTCAGTAAATTAGAATTTTCAGGGCCGTGCAGTGTAGCGCCGTTAGGAATGTAAGTCGCGGTACGGTTATATTTAGTTTGCACATAGCGCAACATGTCCTCGGTGACAACGACAATTTCATCAGCAAAGAGACACATGAGGTATTCACCCAAGCGCAAAGAGAGCTGAGCAAAACTGCCCCACTTCTGGTGTTCGTAGTCACGGCTTTGCAAGGTAGCTACTACCTTAAGCTTGTGATTGAACAGCTTAGGCAACCAACAAGTCAGAGCTGGGCCGATGCTTTGATAGTGAATGACGTCAAAGTCTTGCCAAATAGCATGTATGCTAGCGAGCAGAGTGTGACTGATGGTGTCGAGATGCTTAGTATTGATCGAAGGCAAGCTGATTAAGTTCACGCCCTGATAGACAGTAAGACTAGGATCAGTGTAATGAGGTCGAGTATAAGCAAAGACCTCGTGGCCAGACTGGGCTAATTGCTTAGCCAAGTCTTCCACGTATCTTTCCACACCACCGACAGTTGCCGGTAGACCTTTTTGTCCAATGAATGCTAAACGCATAGGAGCTTAAATTAATTCTCGATTTGGGTGATAGTAAAGCTGGTAGAGTAGCTCAGTAGTGAGCGCTGACCAGAAACCTTAATGTCGGCCTTAGACTTAGTAATGGTTGGGACGTAGACAGTAGTGCTGAAACGACCAGATTTGTCAGTAGTGGCAAAGTAATGACTGTCAGCAAAGTAGATATCAAGAGTTTCGTTAGCTAAGTAACCCTGACCAGACAAAGCAACAGGAGACAAAGGCAAGGCCTTGTTCTTATCAACAAAGAGGGCAAGAGCTTCGCGAGGAACTTCCTTATCGATAACTTGTTCGGTAGCTAGAGCCTTAGACTCTAATTTGAGATTACTATCAAGAAGGACAATAGTGTCGTTGTTAAAGACGACGACTTTGTCACCGCTAGGAGTAGGCACTGCAACCAGACCCATGGCCCAGCTAGTATTTAGCTTGGCGGCGCGGTTTTCAAAAGCGGCCTTGATCTTAAAGTCAAAAGGACTGATCTTGGCAATGCTAGTACCGTTAGAGATATAGAGAGATTCGGCATTACTAGACTTGATGACGTCGTAACCAAAACGGCTGTCGTGAGCAAGGCTCTTGTAAAGACCACCATCGAGACCGAAACGCTTAATAGCGGAGTCGTCAATGACGTAAATCATCTGAGCGTTATTATCGTAGTAAAGCTGCTTATTACCCTTTTCGTTGTGATTGCTTAAAGTAATAGTGCGGAAAGTGCTGCGGCTCTCGCGATCAAAGATCTCAATGACATTGTCATGTAAGTTAAAGATGAAGCGACCGTCAGCAGACAAGCGAACGTTGTAAGGGTTAGTAGTATTAATAACATTGTAGCTATCAATAACTTGTAAGTCATTATTCCAGATCTTAACTGCCTTACTACCGATAGTAACTAAACGACCATCGACTCTTTCGACACGACCAAACCAATCCCAGCTAGTATCCTTAGTGGAAGCCAAAAGACCGAGTTGAGTTGGATCGCCAGCGTCATACTTATACAAAGTAGCGCCGCTAGTAGCGTAGATGAAGAGACGACCATTCTCCTGACTAAAGATAGCATTGTTGAAGGTGTCAAAGCCGGAGCCGATAGGGCTAGTAGCAGTGATTTTCTTCAAGCTGGCCTTGTCGGCACGGAAGATTTCTAGCTTGCCAGTGTTAGTGCTTAGCACCAAAACCTGACCATCATGATAGACGGCATCACCAGCATAATAAGACTTGGTCTTAGAGAAGCCACCTTGCACGGTATAAACACCAGCAGCGACCACTAAAGCCAAAAAGATAACAGCAAATAGTTTTTTCATAAAATGTAAATTTATTAATATATTTTAAATTTGATTGTTTATCTTACTACAAATAATAGAAAATGTCAATAGCTGGACTGGCAGGATCGTCGTTTTTTGAGACCTACTAAAAAACAGCTAATTTTAGCTGTTTTTATACCTAAATGACTTGGTAGAAAGTCAAAAGTCGTAAGTCTAAAGTCCGTGACTAATTGCCCCTTTCGACTTTTGACTTTGGACTTTTGACTTAGACCTAGTTCTGGCTCAAGCGATAAAGAGTGAAGTCCTTCGTAATTTTGGCTACTTTATCTATCTTTAGACCTAGAACCTTGAGCCTGGAGCTGTTTAGATAGTCGAAATCTTTGTCGCTTAGAGTGAAATTGTAGTAGTAGAGCGGTACTTGCTGTTTAACTAGATTAGCGTAGAGACGATTCATGTTGTCGTCAGTCAGTAGGCCCATAATGACTTTGCGCTCAGGGAATAATAATTTGTCGTGATAACGAGTGATAATGACGGCATCACTAGGAGTGAGTGCGAGTACTTTTTGCCACTCGGTCTTGGAAGAGATTTGACGATCGAGATTAAAGACTAAGCCTTCATTGCTGCCGTAAAGTACAAAGGAAGCAGAGCTGAGCATAATGATAGCAATGACAACAACGCGAGTTAGCCAGACTAAGACTGGTAACTTAAGCCAACTAGAGAGACGCACTAGAGCTAACGCGGCAAGTGGAATCAAGCCTAAATAAATAGGCAGCCAATAGCGGGTATAGGAATTGCCGATGGTATAACTGTTAGGATCAGGGTTGTCATAAAAAACCCAGGAGCCGTAATAAAAAATTAGCACAGCACTAAGACCACCGAGACCTAGGAGGTAAAGCAAGTCACTCTTGCGACTGGCGTTAGTTTTGAAAATTAAGAAAAGGAAACCAAGTCCAGCTGCTAGGAGCAACCAAGTAAACATCTTATAGATATAATGATAAAACATTTTCTCGCTGTGAGCAGGCTTAAAACCAAAGAAGAAGACTGTGCGTCGGAGTAAGCTAGCTGAATCACGAACCTCTTGTTGGTTGACCGTAGCCGAAGCTTTGACTAGCTGTGTGGTACTAGAGCTGATTTGGGCAAGGGACTGATTCATTTGGGGATAGCCGGTATGCAAGGGAGAATTATAGAGCAGCATATTCCAACTCATGATAGGCACAAAGGCTAAGCAGAAGAAATAGACAAAGAGAACTAAGCGAGCTAGACCCAAACGATAGAAATTAAAAAGCCAAAGCATGAGAAGCAATGGCAGGAGCCAGAGTAATTCCGAGCTACGCACAGTGACGGCAAGACCGGTGAAGAGACCAGCAAGACTAGCTGCTACCCAACTAAGGTAGTGCTGTCTTTGCTCTAAGGGGCTGGCCTCGCGCGGCAAGAGAGCTGGAGTGTCAGTGAGACGAAGCGAGAAGTAAAGTCCAATCAGCCAGAGCACAACGAAGAGAATATTATGAAACATGCTGCGGGCTGAGAAATAAATGTAGACCGGAAAGGCAGCAAGCAAGAAAGTGGAGACGATAGCAACCTCACGCTTGAAGAGTCGCTCTACGATGAGATAAAAAAAGACGAGCCCTAGAGCAGCGAAGGCTGGGGTGAAATAAGGAATAGCAGCAGTGCCAAAGAGCTTGGCAAGATTGCCATAAATAAAAATTAGACCTAGGAAACTAACTGGCTTAACCAAATCACCGTCCGTGCGGAAACTCCGAGGCATAATGATACCCTGAGCATAGAGATTAGCTGGTTCAGAGTAGCTTAGCTCCCCTTTCTCGGCATATTGCTTAGTCAGGAAATAATTAGCTGATTCATCAGGACTGGACCATTTAATGAAGTCCGGACTGTGAGCAAGGTAATTGTAGCTGGCTGTAGCGCAAAAAAAGCTCAGGACTAAAAGTACTAAGCTGAGAGTGATCCAGTGCTTGCTAAAAAAGCCTTT
>CAYSXQ010000022.1:0-2773 GCA_964435085.1 uncultured Gammaproteobacteria bacterium
TATGTTTGATAAATTTACTCACAAAGCTCAAGAAGCTATCATCAACGCTCAGGTTATCGCTCAAGAATTTGGTCAGCAGCATATCAATGCTTTGCACATGCTGGTAGCTCTCATTGAGCAGCCAGATTCTTTGGTGCGGGCTATTTTAGAAAAGCTGAAGATTGATTCTGATGTTGTCCGCGAGAAGGCAGAAATCTTTATCGAGAAATTGCCGAAGATTCAGGTGGAAGTATCAGTTGGTATGGTACAAGGTACAGCTGAAATGGCGGAAGTGGTCGAGGGTGCTAATCGCCTCGCCGCTAAGATGAAGGACGATTTTATTTCGACTGAGCATTTGTTTCTAGCTATTTTGCAGTCCAAGTCGGCGGCTTGTGATATTTTGACCAGCATGCAGGTTGATTATGAAGAAACCATGAAGATCTTGCTGGAAGTGCGAGCTAATCAGCCAATCGACACCCCAAGTCCTGAAAACAAATACAAGGCTTTAGAAAAATATACTATCGACCTGACTGATCTGGCTCAGAAGAACAAGCTTGATCCAGTTGTGGGCCGAGATGATGAAGTGCGTCGTATTATGCAGGTACTGTCTCGTCGCATGAAAAACAATCCAGTCTTGATCGGTGAAGCTGGTACTGGTAAGACCGCTATCGTCGAGGGTCTAGCTCAGAGAATTGTTGCTGGTGATGTGCCAGAGACTTTGAAGAATAAACGGCTCCTCGCTCTAGACCTTGGTGCCTTGATTGCGGGTGCGAAATTCCGTGGTGAATTTGAAGATCGTCTGAAGGCAGTTATCAAAGCTATCAAGAATTCTGATGGCAAGATTTTGCTCTTCATCGATGAGTTACATACCATTGTCGGTGCTGGTGCTAGCGAAGGTTCGATGGACGCGTCGAACATGCTCAAGCCGGCTCTCGCTCGTGGTGAGATTATTACTATCGGCGCGACGACTACTCGGGAATATCAAAAATATATTGAAAAAGACATGGCGCTGGAGCGTCGCTTCCAGCCGGTCTATGTCAATGAACCATCGATTGAAGACGCGATTGACATCATGCGTGGCATCAAAGAAAAATATGAAGTGCATCACGGCGTCAGGATTACTGACAGTGCTATTGTGGCAGCAGTGCAACTCTCCTCTCGCTATATTAGCGATCGATTCTTGCCTGACAAAGCGGTGGACTTGATGGACGAAGCGGCTTCGGCTTTGCGTATGGAGATTGATTCTTGTCCCGAGGAGCTTGATAATTTACAAAGAGAACTCAAGAAATTAGAGATTGCTAAGTTTGGTCTGGAACAAGAAATTAAAGTCTCTGAGGAAGGTGCGATTAAGAAGAGCGCTCAGTCTAAGCTGCGTGCTATCGTCAAGAAACTAGCCGTCACTCGCGAGACAGCTCATCAACTAGAGCTTCATTGGCAGAATGAAAAAAGTATCATTGCTAAAATCCGTACTGCCAAGCAAGAGATTGACAGACTCAAGGCTGAGGCTGATCAGATTCAACGTCGTGGTGACGATTTGACGAAGGTCGCTGAGATTCGCTATGCCCGTATTCCTGAGTTAGAAAAGAAAATTAAAACTAGCGAACAGGAGCTAGCTAAGGTGCAGTCACAGGGTCAAAGAATTCTCAAAGAAGAAATTAATATTGAAGACATTGCTCGTGTGGTGGCGAAGTGGACTGGGATTCCTGTGTCGAGGATGCTCGAATCAGAAAGTAAGAAGCTAGCTCGCACCGAAGAAGAATTAGCTAAGCGCCTCATCGGTCAGGAAGACGCGATCAAGGCTGTATCGAATGCGATTCGTCGAAGTCGCGCCGGTATCAACGAAGAAAAAAAGCCGATTGGCTCCTTTATGTTTGTCGGTCCGACTGGTGTTGGTAAGACGGAGCTAGCTAAGGCTCTCGCTGACTTTATCTTCAACGATGAATCAGCTCTGGTGCGTCTCGATATGAGCGAATACATGGAGAAGCATAGTGTAGCGAAGCTCATCGGCTCCCCTCCTGGTTACATTGGTCATGACGAAGGCGGACAGCTCACTGAGAAAATTCGTCGTAAGCCTTATGCCGTCATACTATTCGATGAAATTGAAAAGGCACATCCGGAGGTATTTAATATGCTCCTCCAAATCCTTGACGATGGTCAGATGACTGATTCGAAGGGTCGTAAAGTGAACTTCAAAAATACTATCATCATCATGACTTCCAACCTTGGCAACGAAGTGATCCAGGAATACACCATCGGCTTTGCTGATCAGGCGGATACTGGCAAGGCTAAGGTGGCACGGCAGACAGAAATGAAAGACAAGATTGATAAGATCTTGCGTGATAACTTCAAGCTGGAATTTTTGAACCGTATTGATGAAGTCGTGGTCTTCAAGAGTCTCACGCCAGAGGATCTAGCCAAGATTGTAGAATTAGAACTAGCCAAGGTGGAGACTAGACTGAAGAACAAAGACATCACTTTGAAGATTGGTAAGAAGGTCAGAGAACATCTGGCTACTGTCGGCTATGATCAAACATTTGGTGCTCGCCCACTCAAGAGAAAGATTCAGGATTTGATCTTGGACGAACTCGCTATGAATATTATTGAGGGTAAATTTAAGACTGGTGATAAGGTTAGTATTAATTTGGGAGTGGCGGGGAAGATGGAGATGGCGCTCGTCAGTAATTAAATAATTTTGTTGATTGGAAGAATGAGCTGCTAGTTTAATTGACTAGCGGCTCATTTTTTAATTTCAAATTTAAAATTTCAAAACAATTTTGAATGTCTCAATTTTTAA
>CAYSXQ010000022.1:2873-6556 GCA_964435085.1 uncultured Gammaproteobacteria bacterium
TTGGGAGAAATAAAAAAGCCCGATTTTTAGTCGGGCTTGGGTTTTGTGGGTAGATTACTGCGCGCTTTGATGCGGAGTGTGGTTTTGTTGTTGTGTTTGCTAATCTTGGATAGCTGGATTGTTGGTAAATCGATAATTCTCGGGACTTCGTATTTGGAAGTGGGAGGGACTGTAGAGTTAAGCTCTTCAACTGAAAAAATCATGTTTGACTCAATAGCTGGCAGCGAATCTCTTAAGCTTGTTCCGCCAGCATATTGATCGTTGATAACAATGATGTGATTCATTTCAATAAATCTCTCGATAAATATTTCTGGGCTATCTGGAAGGCCTATTACTAATAAATCTTGGCGAGGCTTGTTTAAGTTTTTCGGATGAGCTTCTTCAATAATTAAAAGCAGATGTTCTGAATCTTCATTCATTAGTACTCCTAGATTATTTCATCAATAAAGTTCAGTTTTTTTGCTTCATTGGCGTCCATATCGCGGTCTTCTTCGAGAAGCTTGATAATAAATTCTTGACTAAGACCGGTTCTGGACAATAAGATATTGACTTGATTTTTTTCTGAAGATTCAGTGTCTTCAATGATGGCCAACATCTTCTTCTCATCACGCATCTCTTTGACAGTTGTTGGTCGATGGTTTGTTATGTTATGAACTTTGAGGTAAGAGTGCGATGACATCTGTCGGTAATTGCAACTTTGTAATATGATGGCCGCCATCGACTTAGCAAAGCCTATCACCCTGCCAGTTGTACTTCCTTGATATAGTCTAATCAAATCATAAATCCAGAGGCTGTGATTAACACTACCTCCATAACAAGTAATTTCTACAGTCAACTTTGGTGGCTCATCAAGAAGGCTTAGCCTACCGACAACTTCTCTGACGTAGTCAAAGGTCTTAAAGTCAATGTTGCCATCTATCACGATAACTCTTTTGTTGAAGAGTTTCTGCTGAAGTTCAGTCATGAAATGACTCCTTTGTAGTATTAATGAATATTTAATTGTAGGGAACAATGCTTATTATATTAGCATATTTATTGATTATTGTCAAGTTTATCTTTTTACCTAGATACAGTATAATGGCTAAGTATGAATAAAAAGTTTATTATCTTAAGCTTCGTGTTTTTAGTTTTTGCTCAGACGGCTAGTGCTGAGGCGGTTTTTAATCCTAATTATATTATTAGTGATTATGACGTGACTAATTCTAGGACAATGACGCAGCTGGAAATCCAGCGTTTCCTCGAGTCGAAGAATAGCTATTTAGCTAATTATTTCTGTACTGATAATGCAGGGCGTTCGCTGCGTGCTTCAGAAGCGATTTATAATGTAGCGACGACTAATTTGGTCAATCCCCGCTTTATCTTAGTGCTCCTGCAAAAAGAACAGAGCTTAGTAGAGAGCGCCACAGCGCCGACGCCTAGACAGCTGGATTGGGCAACTGGCTATGGCTGTCCGGATGGGGCGGCTTGTAACGTGCGTTGGCAGGGTTTTTGGAAACAGATCAATAGCGCCTCTTTGCAATTTCGTGACTACTTAGATAATCCTGATCTCTATACTTACAAAAAGAACCAGAGCTACACCTTTACCAATCCCTACTCTAGTACCAAGAAAGAGATCAATGTCGTGATGCCAGTTAACAATGCGACTGCCGCTTTGTATAACTACACGCCCCATGTCTACAATGGTAATTATAACTTCTGGAAAATTTGGAATCGCTGGTTCACTAATCAAGGTGGCTATCCGAGCGGCACCTTAGTGCGCGGTGTCGGTGAAAATGGTATTTGGATGATTGAAAATGGCTTGAAGCGTCCCTTCCTAACCAAGGGTGCTTTTGCCTCACGCTTTGATATCAACAAAGTACTGACGGTGAAGAAAGAAGATTTGGCTCGTTACGAAACAGGTCTGCCGATTAAATTCCCTCAGTACTCCATTGTCCGTTCACCAGACGCTAAGCTGTATTTGTTAGTTGATAATAAGAAGCGAGTCTTTGCTTCAACAGAGGCTTTCAAGAAGATTGGTTATAATCCCGAAGAAGTCTTAAATGCTACTTGGGATGATATTAATTCCTACATCGATGGTGCGACCATTACAGCTGAAGAAGCTTATCCAACAGGAGCCTTGATGCAAGATAAAAAAACCGGCGGTGTCTTTTGGATTAGTGAAGGAGCTAAGGCGCCAATCATTGATCCGATTATCCTCAAGACTAGATTTAAAAATAAAAAGCCACTAGTGACGAGCTCTGACAAGCTAGCTAAGTATCCGCTAGCTGCGCCAGTACTATTTAACGATGGTGAGCTAGTCAAGATTGATAAAGGTCTATCTTACTATGTCGTTGAAGGCAAGACGCTAAGACCGATCAAGTCTAAAGAAACTTTTGATGCACTGGGTTATTCTGTAACTAACGTTATTACTATTCCGGTTAAGGTTTTCCAGCTTTATCAAGCTGGAGAGATGATTAATTAATTATGCCACTCATTACCGCGGCCTTAGTGCCTAATTTAAGTTTGCTAGCACCTGGAGTAACCAAAGACAGTCTATTAACTTACGGTCAGACTCTTAGTGCTTATCAGGAGCTAGCTGATAGCTTGCAGAAACAGAAGATTGAGACGATAGTAATCATGTCTAATCGTGGCCTTTCGCCAGAGCTAGGCATGGCAATTAATGTGCAGCCGAAATTTAATATTAACTTTGAAGAGTTTGGTGATTTTGCTACTAAGCTAGCGGTGGACAATGACTTTGCTTTAGTTGATCATCTGCAAAATAATTTGAGCCAAGCGCCACTATCAATGTTGAGTCTTGATCCACTTGACTATGGATCAGCGGTGCCGATGGTTTATTTTTTGCAGAGTAACCCGAAGCTGAAAGTCGTGCCTATTTACCCATCAAACCAGAGCCTTTATAAACAAAGCGAACTAGGAGCTAGCTTAGGTCAGATTTTGCATAGCTCTAGCGAGCGAGTAGCCTTAATAGCGTCAGTCAATCTATCTAGTCGTCTCGCCTCTTCGCCGCTAGGGTATTTGCCCAAGGCTAAGGGTTATGACAAAAAGATTATCAATGGCCTAGAGACTCATGATTATCGCTTCTTGTACGGTCTTTTAGCTGAGGAAATTAGTACTTACTACGAACAAGGACTAGCGCCTCTAGCCATGCTTGCTGGCGCTATTACAAGATTTAAGAAGACAGTGAAGACTCTGAGCTATGAGCATCCTCAGGGTTTGGGAGCGGCGCTACTTGAGGTGAAGTTTTAGGCCCCACTTCGCCAGCCACCTGGCTTAAAGCTACTTCGAGCTGAGGAAGGCTTCGCGGGACAGGCTTAGGCAGTAGAGTGACTAATTTAAAAAAGTATTTCCAGCGATCCTTACCATTAGCCAGTTCTTTGGTCTCATTCATGCAGCGCTCGATGACAATGCGATCATAGTCTTTACAAACTTTGAAGACGCTACCACGTTTAAAATTAGGAATACCTAGATCTTTGATGACCTTAAGAGCGAATTCTTGCCATTGATAGGCTGGAGCCTTCTTGACTGGGGGCCGGGGGCGCTGAAAGAGCGAGCCAAGGCCTTCGAATTCTTTGCCGGCTTTGTTTTCGTTGTCGTCCGCAGAATAAATAATCATATGGTTTTAGTTTATTAGAAAGCAGCTAAATTTGCAAACGGAGTTTATTAAAAACATGTAAAAAGTAAAA
>CAYSXQ010000022.1:6656-10949 GCA_964435085.1 uncultured Gammaproteobacteria bacterium
TAGAAAGCAGCTAAATTTGCAAACGGAGTTTATTAAAAACATGTAAAAAGTAAAAGGACAGAATTATCGATCTTTTTCCTTTTTAGATTTTACTTTTTACTTAAGCCCTGTAAGGCCCTTGCTAAGGTTGAATTTTTCAAATATATCCCCTATACTACCCTTGTCTAACAATATTTATCCACCTATGTCAATATTAAAAATAGCCCTCCATCCTGATCCAATTTTACGCCAAGTAGCTAAAGAAGTTGCTCGCGCTGATTTTGGTAGCGAAGCGATCAAGAAATTAGCCGAGAATATGATTGAAACGATGATTAATCGTGATGGCATTGGCCTTGCGGCTCCGCAGATCAGTAAGTCAATTCGCTTGATTATCGTCAATACCAAGAACGGTCCTCTAGTAATGGTCAATCCGGTGATTACTAAGAAGTCACTTTTGAAAGAATGGGACGAAGAGGGCTGCTTGTCGATCCCTAATACCTTTGGTCAGGTTAGACGTCATAAGAATGTCCGGGTGCAGTTTATTGATGAAGACGGCAAGGCTCGGCAGATTGAAGCCAAGGGCCTGCTTGCCCGCGTGATTCAGCATGAAGTTGATCACCTTGATGGTATTTTGTTTATTGATAAGGCAAAGAATATCACTGATGCTAATTACGCCATGTAATCTATGATGAAGACTAAGATCGTTTTTGCTGGCACGCCAGACCTGGCTGCTTGTGTACTCGCCTCCTTACTAGCCGAGAAGTCTTTTGAGGTGGTCTTGGTGCTTAGTCAGCCAGATATGCCAGTGGGACGCAAGCAGATTATTGAAGCGACGCCAGTCAAAGCTCTGGCACTAGAACATGGCATCGAAGTCTTGCAGCCACAGAAGATCGGCTCAATCTCTGAATACTTACGTGAGCTAGCACCTGATTTTTTGATTGTGGCGGCTTATGCGCAATTAGTACCACCGGAAGTATTGAAGATTGCGAAATACGAAAGTCTTAATGTCCATGCTTCACTACTACCAAAATATCGCGGAGCTTCAGTGATTCAAGCACCGATTTTAAATGGTGACGCAGAAACTGGCGTGACGATCATTAGAATGGTTGATAAGCTCGATGCAGGAGCTATCTTTGCTCAGCAGAGTTTGGCAATAGCTAAAGCAGAGACTACTGAAAGCCTAACAGATAAATTAGCCCAGCTAGGTGGTCAATTAATAGTGCAGACCATCAAAGACATTGTAGCTGGCAAAATTGAGCCAATTGAACAAGATCCTAGTCTAGCAACTTATGTCAAAAAATTAACTAAGGCTGATGGTTTGATTGATTGGACTCGTGAGGCAGTTTATCTCGAGAGATTTGTCAGAGCGATGTCACCTTGGCCTTCAGCTTGGACTTGGATGAGCGGCAGACAGCTGAAGATCTTGGCTATTAGAGAGATCATTGAGCTTGATACCTACAAGCCAGGCAAAGTCTTTGTCTACAACAATCAACTAGCTATTCAGACTGGCAAGGGCGCAGTCATTGTCTCTAGACTGCAGGCTGAGGGTAAAAGACCAATGAGTAGTCAGGAGTTTGTTAATGGATACTCGGAGATAGTGGGAGTTATTTTGAGCTAATCGATAATGGCACAAATCTTTGCTTTATATTATAATGGATTATATGGGCAAAAATTATCAAAATGAATTGTCTGATTTTTTAAAGACAATCCAAGCAGATTTAAAAAATAATAAAATCAATAAGCAGCAATTTGATTTCTTGCTGGGGTTTTTTATTACTCAGCAAATCAATCGTCTAGTGAAGCAAGAGATTGATGGCATGATACCAGCTGATAGCAAGGGCATTAGGCAAATGAATTTTTTGTCCTACAAAAAGAAAACTAACCAAATGGACTATGTTAACAGATGAGACCAATCTCGCGCCCGAGCAGATTGCTGACAATAATCCCTTCAACGAAACTGTGCAGGCTCATATGTTGCAGATCATGGGTCAGCAACAGTATGTACCCACTCAAACACAAGTAGATAAGATACTCGCTCTTCAAGAAAAAGGCATGGACTATACGCACCAAGAACGTTGCGTAAGCTCACCTCAACAAAAATTTATTTTCATCAGCTTTATTATTGCTACAGCCATACTGCTAATAATTTTTACTTTGACATTATTCTTTGCCAAGGAGTACTTATCGCAGGTCGTGAGTGGTATTTTTGGTATATTAGCTGGCAGTGGGCTAGGCTATGGCTACGGAAAATATTCACAAAATTAAGCCTTTACAAGAATAAAAAAACTTGTTATATTAGCCTCAATCAATTATTGATTATCCTTTTGGTCTCTTCGTCTATCGGTTAGGACGCCAGGTTCTCATCCTGGTAAGAGGGGTTCGATTCCCCTAGAGACTACAAAATGCAAAAATGAAAATACTCACTATCCTTAAATAGTATCATTAAAAATATGAGCTTTAAATTTAAATCGGAAGATAAATCAATTAACGAGGTTTTATTTGGTATTAACAATCTAAGAGTTCCTCAATTCCAAAGACCGTATACTTGGGAAGAAGACCAATGTGGTGATTTCTGGGATGATTTAACAGATGATGATTCTTTTTTTCTTGGTCAATTTATTTTAAATTTTGAAAATAAAGAAAAAGATAACTTTGTAGATATCGTTGACGGACAACAAAGAACTACAAGTATATTAATATTATGTGCTGTTTTTCGTGAAAAGCTAAAAGAACTTGGCTTTGACGAAGCTTCTGATGTCATACAAGACAATGTCATGATCAGCAGAAAAAGTTTTACTGGTCCGATTTACAAAGTATTAGTATCACCAAATATTAATACTTTTTTTGAAAAATATATTCAAAGCGGATCAGATTTAATACAAGAAAATACATTATTCGACAATGATGAAGAAAAAAGGGTTAAAAAAAATTACTTATTTTTTAAAAATCAATTAAACGAACATCTTTCATTGGCAGGCAATACAGATAATCAAGCGAGCGAAGTGCAAAAAATATATACGTTTCTTCTCAGCACAAGAATTATTGTTACTGAAATATACGATGAAAATGATGCCTACGAAATCTTTGAGTCTGTTAATAATACCGGCATAGAGCTTGGCGTTGCTGATTTGTTAAAGAACTTCTTATTTAAAAAAATAAAAATTGAAGAAGGTGGCTCTGTATCAGATATAATGGATAAATGGAATGAAATATTAGAAAACATTCCCAGCTCTGAATTAACAAAATTCATAAGATATTATTGGCTTTCAAAACAAAAAAGCTTTGTGACAGAAGCTAAATTATTTAAAGCAATAAAAAACCACCCGATAGAAAGTGGTAAAATTTTTTTGCAAGAATTACTTGATAATGCAAAAATTTACTACGATTTAAGAAATCCTCTTGATGCAGATTTTCAGAATGTTGAAAATTCAGAAAAACTTAGGAATGCTCTTGCAGGCATAAAAGAAATGAACATAACCCAATGTTATGTTTTACTACTCTCAATTTACAGAAATAGAGAAAAGATTAATACAAATTGGTTAAAAATTTTTGAACTTATAGAAAAATTTAATTTTGTTTATCACTCAATGTCTAAGTTACCTGCAAACAAAGTAGAAAAACTATATCAAGAACTTGCATTTAAAATAGAAGATCTGACTAATAAAAATAGTAATGCCGACTCGATCAGAGTTCTGCTTGAAACTGAGTTTAATAATATCACAAATAAGTTAAAATCATTACTGCCACCTAAAGAGGTTTTTGTCATTGGATTTTCAGAATTAAGCTACAAAAAGAAATCTATTTGTAGGTATGCTTTATCGAAAATTGAAGAAAGTTTTGGAACAAGAGAATACGTGTTAAACCATCCGACTATTACAATAGAACATATTCTTCCTCAAAAACCAGGAAAAGATTGGAATTTGACTCCTAATCAGATAAAAAACTATGTTCATAATATTGGCAACCTGACATTGCTAGGCAAAAGACCAAATGGCATAGTGCAAAATAAATCAATAAGTGAAAAAATAAAAATTCTAAAAGAATCCACTGAAATAAAGATGACCAAGAAATTACTGTCCCAAGTTGAAGTTACTGGCATATGGAATGAGGATTCAATCAGACAGAGATCAGTAGAACTAGCAAACATCGCATTTGATGAAGTTTGGAAAATATAAAAAGTTCACTCCACCCTCTGCTAACGGTTTATTTTAACTGCTAAAAATGAAAAATATGAAGAGCGGTATCAATAGATGTTTTAATAAAATAAAGAGCCTTTTGAGGCTCTTTATTTTATTTATTTTCCCACTCCCCGCC
>CAYSXQ010000023.1:0-8624 GCA_964435085.1 uncultured Gammaproteobacteria bacterium
GTACCGGCATTTCTCTAGAGAACTTAGATTCATATAAGCGCAGTATTTTTGCGACCAAATAATATGTTAATTGGAATTGATGCTAGTAGAGCTAATCGAATTCATAAGAGTGGTACGGAGTGGTATGCTTTTTATTTGATTCGAGAGCTAGCGCGAATTGATGCGGCTAATCAATATATTTTGTACACTGATCGACCATTGGTCTCTGGTCTTGCTGATCTGGGTAGCGAGGAGGCTGAGCCAATGACTGGTCCGGCTAGCTTTGATGAACAGGGTTTGCAGATTTTGAAGAGTCCGCATGGTAATTTTAAAGCCAAAGTACTTAATTGGCCTTTTAAATTCTTTTGGACATTGGGTGGTTTATCACTAGAAATGTTATTTAAAAAGCCGGATGTGCTCTTTGTGCCGGCTCATACGCTGCCGCTTTTTCATCCAGCTCGTTCGGTGGTGACGATTCATGATATTGGTTTTAAACGTCAGGCGGCACTCTATGATCAAGATCGAGTGGGTTACAAAAATAGTTTTGTTGATTATGTGGTGAAACTCTTGACCCTTGGTAAGCACAAGGCAACGAAGACTGATTATTTGGATTGGTCGACAAAGTTTGCGCTTAAGGCAGCGAGCAGGATTATTACAATTTCTAACTTTTCTAAACAGGAATTAGAAGAAGTCTATGAGGCGAGTGCTGACAAGATTAGTGTGATTCACAATGGCTACAACAGCACTTTGTACAAACAATTGCCGATGGAACAGACGGCAGCGACTTTAGCGGTCAATGGCATTAGTCAGCCTTTTATCTTTTATGTGGGGCGACTAGAGAAGAAGAAAAATATCTCAACTTTGATTGAGGCCTTTGCTTTGCTTAAACAAAATCATCCAGAGATTAAGCATAAATTGGTCCTAGTGGGTAATGCGAGTTATGGCTTTGATGAAGTTAAATACAATATTAGTGAATACAATCTAGAGCGATCAGTGCTGATGCCAGGTTGGATTGAGGAGAAGTCGATGCCGGATATTTATAATGCAGCCAGTGCCTTTGTTTTCCCTTCGAACTATGAAGGTTTTGGTATTCCGCTTTTGCAAGCGATGGCTTCCGGTACGCCGATTGTGGCTTCGGACATTGCGCCGGTGCGAGAAGTGGTAGGTGAGGCGGCGGTGCTATTTGATCCGAGTAATGCTCATGAGATGGCTGAGGCTATTTATAAATTACTCAGTGATGAAAAATTAAAACAGACTTTGGTGGAGAAGGGCTTGCTTCGTGTGCAGGATTTCGATTGGACTAAATGTGCACGTGAGACTTTGGCGGTTTTGCTTGCGAAATAAGTATTTGACTTTGCTTAAATAAAAATGTTAAGTAAATAACAAGAAGTTCTTTAAATTATTATCTAGGGGGACTAGTCATGAGTACCGAGTATCGTATGGCATTCTTTTTGTTTGTAATTTTGCATCTGGTGTTACTATGGTTGATATTTTTTAGCATGAAGAAGTGGTTAGTTCGTCGTTTAATGGGATCATTTGCCTTTTTGAAATATGACCGTCCAGTACAGGGCTATGAATTTTTTGAAGCTTGGCCACGAGTTGTCTTGGAGTGTCCGCAAGTTTTTTTGAGAAAGCTCTTAGAACATTGGACGCTTTCGATAGCTAGCGGCTTGCTGGTTAGTGTTTGTTTGTTGGTCGGATTTATTAAAGGGCTGTTTGGTATTGAACAAATTGCTAATGAAGGATTGTTTTCTTTTGCTCTTAAAGCGCAGCTAGCGCTTGTAGTGATTGCTTATCATTATCACTCACGGCAATTAGTTAATTATCAAGCTGAGGCAGAGGAGCGTTATCAGGCTGATCAAGCGATGGAAGAACGTCTGTGGGCTGTTAAACAAAGGCTATGGGATCTGGCTGAGTCTGATGACGAGGAAGATGATTGGTGGCGACAATCAAAAGATTAAAACTATCTCTTAATTGGGGTAGTTTTTTATTTTTTGCCTGAAAATGGCTTAAATAAGCGAAAAAATGACTATATCCTTGACAAATAATGTTAAATATGATATAATCCTGTATTAATCGAACTTTGAAAATTAATTGTATTTTGTTTGTACCCTTATTTTATGGAGGCCATAATGGCTAAAGCTCTTGTCCTATTGTTTGCTATTTTAGCAAGTGTTGTTACTGTGTCAGCTCAAAGTTTTGAGTTGAAGCTAATTCAATCGGTTTATCCGGTTAATCGTAATGAAGGTATTATTTGGGCAGATGTCCAAGTAGCAAGTGATCTGGCGGTTAAAGATTTAACTTGTCGGGTTAGTCTGAGTTATGTGAATTGTGTTAATTTTGCAGCTAAGCCGATACCGGCTAAGCCTGTATTTAGCAATTCAACTAATGTCGATCAGTCTAAGTGGACTGGTGTTAGTGATAATAGCGACGGGACATTCCAATTTCATTATTGGATGGATCCAAATAAGTCGGTAGATTATCTACCGGCTGGTGAATTACGTAAGGTGATGGAGTTTTATTTGAAAACAGATAAAACTATTCCAGATCTTGGTCAATTGATTATTACTCTTGATAACTTCAAAGTTATTGGAGCTAATGGTCAGGTCCTAGCGACGCCAAGCAGTCGATCGATTACTATTGAGCTGGGGAAGTTACCTCCGCCGCAAATGGTGATTGACTTGATTGAAGCGCCCTTCGTGAATCGTACAACTACGGTAAATAATTTGAGTCTAAGACTTGATTATTTAAGTAGTAAGCCTTTCAAGGAGATGGCTTTTGATGTTACAAGTCTAGTTGGCTGGTCAACTCCGGCTTACTCTTTTATCAGTGATCCAGCGGGCGTGACAATTACGCCACTGACACAAAATAAATGGCGAGTAGCTATTAAAGCTAATGCTAATTTCCCAATTAGCGCTAGTTATCGGAAATGGTTTCAGTTAGAATTAGCTTTTCCGGCTAGTGCCTCGGGTAATGTGGAGATATTATTGAATAATTTCTCCGCCAAAGACAGTGCTGGCGCTGATTTGGTGACAGTGACTGAAATCAGAAAAATCATCGACTTGGGTAAACCGGTTGGTGGTAATTCAGAGACTGTTGGCTTTAGTGTCGATAGTCGTCCAGTGGCAATTAGTTTGGATAATTATAAGACTTTTGGCTACGGGAATCTAAACTTTGGTGTCAACATTGACAATCTACTGAAGCAGGTCAAAGCGGTATCATTTCAAATGGTACTGCCTGAGTATTTCGAGATTGAGAAAGTGGTCAGTAGTTTTGATGCTCAAGTAGCAACGGTTAAGCAATTGGAACTTAAAGGCGGTTTGCGAACCTATCAAATTGATATGATTGCTAAAGCGACTGGTGTTTGGTTGCCTAATCCAGCTACAGATAATCCTAGGGAATTTGCTCGAGTGTTTGTGAGGTTTGTGGATCTGCCTTATGGCTATGCCACATATAGCTTCAAAAACATCGTAGCTTATCAGCCCGATGGACAAATCGTCAATGCAACCAAAGCCTTTGATATGAGTATTGATTTTGCTAGCTTCTATAGTCGCTTCAGGAGAGGTGACTGTAAGACTGATGGGATCTATACGAATTTTGGCAACGGTATTGTTGATAGAGCTGATTTGAAGTTAATTGAAGATTATCTAGCTGGTCGTTTTCCTCACCCGTGGCTGTATCAGTTATGGGCGATGGATTATAATGGTGACGGCAAAATAAATCAGAAGGATGTTGATGATCTCACGCGAGATCTCGGTCCTAATGATGTAACAGAAGAAAATACTGAAGTAAATGCTACTATGCTCTATACAAATAGTGCTGGTGAATTTATCTTCAGGGTTGAGAGAACTGCTACTTTAATGGTTTATAATCAGTTAGGCTCTAGAGTCTATACGGAAACACTAAACTCTGGTCGGAACTTGGTGGCCTTACCACTTGGCTCTGGTCAATATTATTGGAACATCAGTTCTACACAACCAAGTCGCGGTTCACTGCTTATTAGTAAATAATAATAAGTACCGCAGTACTAATCCCTAGCTTTTTATAAGTTAGGGATTTTTTTTGGCAAATTGAAATTATCTGCTTGTTATGCTAAGATAAAGCCATGAATAATACTCTAACTAAAGAAATTGTTGGTAATTTGCCGGCCTTGCAATTCATTGAAAAAGTGGCTGCTTTGGGCCGAAATAACTACCTGTCGGACTCTTATATTTTGACCGGTTATGATCCGGCGGTGAGTTTGATGGCTGCGACTTGGCTATTTAAGGCCCTGGCTTGTTTGGATAAATTAGCCTGGCCTTGTGACGATTGCTTGCACTGCCACCAGATCGCTAGTGGTAGTTTTCCTGATTTTTATCAGATCAGTATTGAGGCCGACAAACGTAATATCGGCATTGAGCAGATCAAAGAGATGATTGGTCGCTTGGGACTGTCGTCATTTACTAATAATTACCGCTTTGTGCTCATTAATAATGCTGAGAGTTTGAGCTTATCGGCGGCTAATAGCTTGCTTAAGACTCTGGAAGAGCCGGGGGCGCGAATCGTGATAGTCTTGCTCGCCTCAGATATTAATAATTTGCCGGCGACGATTGTCTCGCGCAGTCAGGTGGTTCATTTTCGTCAGGTGGCAAGTGATTTATTATTTGATTATTTAATGAAGCAGGATGGCATGAAGCGTAGTCTAGCTAAATCAATCGCTCGTTTGTCCTTGGGTAGTTTTGGGGCGGCGGAGCGTTATCTAAAAAATGAGCAGCTTTATAATAGTCGAGTTGAATCAGCGACTGCTTTTGCCTTGGTGCTCGATGCTGATTTGAATCAGCGACTGAAATATGCTCAGACGATTGTCGATAAGAAGTCAGAGGTCAGTGGTTTACAGGATTTGGTTGCTTTGTGGCAGAGTGTGATTCGTGATTTATTGCTGCTTAACCTCAATCAGCCAGACTTGATTGCTAATGATAGTTTGCGCGGATTACTCAATGAGCGTCGCATGAATTTTGGTATCAAGCGTTTGGTAGAGGCTAACAAATCGTTAGCGGCTCTACGGACTAATCTAGCGGCTAATGTTAATCCGCAAATGGCTTTGGAAAATGCTTTAATAAATATTTAGTTATATGAAAAATTTTAAAATAGTTACTAGCTTGCTAGTAATTGGTCTCGTGGTGAGTGGTTGTACGATTAATTTGGGTTCTGGCAAAATTAATAACAACAACGGCGGAGTCTTTGTGACGACTGATCATGGTCAGACCTGGATGGCTAAGAGCTCAGTGCTGGCTAGTGATGGTCAGAATTTAACGATTGCTGGGCAGAAGATTTATTCGATGGCTATGGATCCAAGTGACAACAAGGCTATTTACTTGGGAACTTTTGATAAAGGGGTGATTTATAGCTATGACGGGGCTGCCTCCTGGATGCCAGTAAAGTCAAAGATTATGGCCAGTCAAAGCGTGGTAGATTTGGCCGTTGACCCTAAGAATAAGTGTCAGATCTATGCCTCAATTGGTAATAAATTACTGAAGACCAGTGATTGCAGTCGGACTTGGCAGATAGCCTATACTGATAGCAACGCTAATGCTGTGATTCGCTCCCTGGCTATTGATCGCTATGATTCAGCTAAGATTTATTTTGGAACTGATAATGGTAATCTGATGCGTAGCAGTGACTACGGCGTGAGTTGGCAGAATGTGCAAGTGTTTAAGAACGAAGTTAAGAAGATCGTCTTTAGTAATAGTGATACGAGAATTATCTTGGTGGGTCTTAGTAGTGGAGTTATCCATAGAACTAATGACGCTGGTGAAACTTGGGTTGATTTATCTCCTGCTTTGAAAGCTTTCAAGGGTGATAAGAGTTTGCGAGATTTGATTGTGATTCCCTCGCAAGCTGACGCCTTTTTGCTAGCTACTAAATATGGTCTACTGAAAACCGTTAACAATGGTGATGATTGGACGGAGATTAAGCTGCTGACACCAAGGCAGCCAGTGACAATCAATTCTCTTGCGGTTAATTATAAAAATCCTAACTTGATTTATTATGTGACGGATAGTACTTTTTATCGTAGTCAGGATGGTGGTGAGAATTGGACAACGACTCAGGTGCCGACAACGCGGCGGGCTTGGCGTATATTGACTGATCCTTTCGCAGATGGTTTGATATACTTAGCTGTCAGGGAGTAATTAATTAAACAGAAATTTTATGAATCAATACATTAATGATAAAAGTCAGGCTTTTGCTAATTTAAGCGAATTTTTTAAGAAAGATATTAGTTCTTTGCGGACTGGTCGTATTAATCCGGCGATGCTCGACAATGTCTTAGTTGAAGCTTATGGCACAAGGACGCCACTCAACGCTTTAGGTAATATCTCGGTGTCAGATACAGCTAGTATCTTGATTACAGCTTGGGACAAGAGTGTGATGAAGGATATTGAGAAGGCGATTATTGTCGCTGACCTGGGTTTTTCAGTGGTTAATGAAGGCGAGAGGATTAGAATCTCCATGCCGCCGCTCACCGAAGAAAATCGTCGCGAGCTAGTGAAGAAGCTGGGTGGTAAATATGAACAAGCTCGTGTTGAATTGCGTAAGATTAGAGATGAGATCAAGACCGCAATTGAACAGGCTTTTACTGACAAGGAGCTTGGTGAAGACGATAAGTTTAGATTCTTGAAGGAGCTAGAAGAAGAAATTGCTAAGCAGAATGAAACTTTGAAAGATATTAGCGACAAAAAAGAAAAAGACATAATGACTATTTAATATATGCTAACAGCAATAACATTTTTCTTGATTTTGGGGATACTGGTCTTTGTTCATGAGCTGGGTCACTTTGCGGTGGCGCGTTATTTCAAGGTAACTTGTGATGAATTTGGTTTTGGCTTTCCGCCACGTATGCTTGGTGTGTACAAGAAGCAAGGTAAATGGCACAGGGTCTGGGGTAGTCGAGAGGTGAGGGATAATGAATCGACAGTCTATTCGCTCAACTGGATTCCTTTGGGAGGTTTTGTGAAGATCAAAGGTGAAAATGATAATGGTAATCATGAGCCAGATAGCTTTGGAGCACAGAAGATCTGGAAGCGAGCCTTGATCTTATCGGCTGGTGTAATCATGAATGTGATTTTGGCTTGGTTTATCTTGTTTGTAGCCTTTGCTATTACTGGACTGCCTGAAGCCTATGATGCTAGTCAGACTTGGGACAAATATCATAGCGACGCGCGTATTCAGATTACTCAGGTAATGCCAGCTTCGCCAGCTAGTCAGAGTGGTGTTCTTGCTGGTGATATTATTATCGGTATTGATGGTAATAAATTTGCGAGCACTAAGGAAATTCAGGATTTTGTACAGACGAAGGCTGGCGTGAAGCTCAATTATCAATTGCGTCGCGGTGAGGAATTTATGAGTAAGGAAGTAGTGCCAGCGGAAATGGCGGTTGATGGCGACAGGAAGATCGTTGGCATTGGTATTCAAATTGATCAGATCGCGACTGTTCGCTACCCATGGTATCAGGCACTCTACAAGTCCGCTGTGGCAGTTTATATGCTGCTAGTAATGATTGTGCTTGGTCTCTGGCAGTTCTTCGCTCAGCTCTTTGCTGGTAAGGCTTCTGGATCTGCGGTAGCTGGTCCGATTGGTATCTATGGTATCACTGGTCAGATGGTGGATTTGGGCCTGGCTTACGTGCTTCAATTCAGCGCGGCCTTGTCTTTGAACTTGGCGGTGCTTAATATCTTGCCGATTCCAGCGCTTGATGGTGGACGTTTGTTCTTTTTGCTCATTGAGAAGATTCGTGGCAAGGTGATGAACCGTAAGCTAGAAATTATCTTTAACAATGTCTTTTTCTTGGCCCTGATGCTTTTGGTAGTAGTGGTAACGATGATTGATATCGGCAAGCTAGGCTGCTTGTCTTGTCAAATTAAAAATTTATTCAATAAATTTTAATTATATGCAAGTACAAATCAAGGCGACAGGACTAACTCTTACACCAGCGATTCGTGAGTACATCGAAGAGAAGATTGCTAGTTTGGATAAGTACTTAGGCGATATTGCTGTCACTAATTGTGATTTTAAGATCGAAATGACTACGAAGCATCATAATAAAGGTGATATTTTCCTGGCTGAAGTCAATTTGGCAGTGCCAGGAGACTTGCTAGTGATTGAGAAGACGGAGGCGGATTTGTATAAGGCGATTGATAAGGTTAAGGATCATTTGCTAGAGGCTGTGAAGAGATATAAAGATAGGAGATTGGAAAAATAGACTGTGAATTTGGAAAAAGCTTCTCGTTTGGGAGGCTTTTTTAATTTCAAATTTAAAATTTAAAATTTCAAAACAATTTCAAATTCTCCAATGTCTAAATCCAAAACAGATCTCTACTTTGTCATTGCGAGCGTAACGATAGTGAAGCGCGGCAATCTCATGTTTATTTGGTAATGGTGGTTATGGCACCAAGATTGCCACGTCGACTAGACGCCTCCTCGCAATGACAAAGTAGAGAACAACGCAAATAAGCTAAAGAATTGGAGCATTAAGACATTAAAAATTGTTTTGAAATTTTAAATTTTAAATTTGAAATTAATATCTTCCTCCCTTTTCCTCTTCCATTCCCTATGCTATAATAAGCTAAAGAACTATTATGGCACAACCTCGCCCTAGCTACGGAACT
>CAYSXQ010000023.1:8724-10768 GCA_964435085.1 uncultured Gammaproteobacteria bacterium
TGCTATAATAAGCTAAAGAACTATTATGGCACAACCTCGCCCTAGCTACGGAACTGCTGCACAAAATGGATTGTTAGAACAGGCTGATAGCGGGCGCTCGGCTCTTTTGCGTCAGGAAAAGGTGCGAGCTAGACGGGAGAAGGCGCAGACTAATAATATTAGTCTAGCTGAAACTGTGGCTGTGCCAGCTACTCGTCAGCCAGAGCTGTCGGATAGCAGCGTTGATGAGTTTGGTAGACTGAAATTGGCTAATAATGAGGTAAGTGCTTCAGATTTGGATCAAGAGCTAGAGTCAGATGAGGAGTTTGATGAAGAAGATGAAGAAAATGACTATGATGAAGACGAAGTAGATGGCGATGAATATGATGAGGAGGAAGAAGATGCTATTAGTGGTAAGCAAGGTACGGCAGCTAGACTAAGAGCCTTGAAGAAAGCAGCTCAAGATTTTAAAACAAAAGTTAATGAGGCTGAGAATCAAGAGTCTGGCAGCTTGATAGGTAATGGTTTTCGAGCTGGAACGGATTGGGCGCTCCGAATGTCGTGGTATAATATTATTGATAGCTTTGGACTCACTCTGATCTGGATTAATTGCCATATTTTCTTGCGTTTTGTCTTTGGTTCTGAATATTTTAGTAAGCTAGGTCATGAATGGGCGTCGATGGGAGCCGCGAAACTGGAGACGGCGGTGGCAGGAGCGGAGGCGAAGGAGGCACTTGCTATGGCTGGTGATAGGGTTGGTTTCATAGAAGCCTTGTTGGTTGCTTTATTGGATTTGATTGTGATCTTCGCTCTGTCGTTGTTCTTCGTGCAAATAGTGATTGTAATTGCTTTGATAACGAAATTTGGCGATACAGCACTTGGTGTCTTAGTCGGTCCGGTTAGTGTGATTATGGACGCTGTTAATTCATTCCTAGTCAATAAATAGTGATGAAATTTTTTAAACAGAGTAATAGATCTTATATTTTAACAACAGCGCTAGTCTTAGTGGCTATTTTTGCTGTTGGTCAAGAGGCTCATGCTCAAGAAGGTGTCATCATTAATATTGTATCTGGTCTTTTGTCGGTAATAGTTGGTTTCTTGGGTTGGTTAATCACTTTGCTGATTAGTGCGATTATTTATATCGCTCAATACAATAATTATATTGATTCGCCAGTGGTGATTAGGGGTTGGGTGATAGTGCGTGATGTTTGTAACATGTTCTTTATTTTGATGGTTTTAGTGATTGCCTTTGGTACAATCTTGCGAATTGATAATTATGCTATCAAGAAGTCTTTGCCGAAGCTGATTATTGCTGCTATTTTGATTAACTTTTCTAAGACGATTTGCGGTATTGCTATTGATGCGGCGAGCGTGGTGATGTTGACTTTTGTTAATGGTTTTAAAGATTTTGGTGGCCCCCAACTGAGTCAGATTTTGGGCATTGAAAAAATGTTGAGTTTGGCCAAGGATCCTAACCCTAGTACAGCTGCAGTTGGTATAAATGGAAGTAAGGCAGGGGTGACTGGATGGGACATAGTAATAACTTATTTATTTGCTTTTGCTTATTTGCTGATTGTGATGGTGGTGCTGGCTGCGATGCTGGGAGTTTTGGTGACGAGAATGATTATGTTGTGGATTTATATTGTTTTGTCGCCAGTAATTTTTATTTCCTCAAAAGTGGCCGGTACTTGGAAAGCTAGCTTTGTTCAGTATTTAGTGACTGGTCCGGTCTTGGCTTTCTTTATTTGGTTGTCACTTTCGACTTTGCAAAGTGTGACTAGCAATGATCCAAATAATGTCTCTATTGGTCTTTTAGGCGGAGCTGTGCAACAGCCGATTAGAGGATTGGAAGCGTCGGAGATTAGTAGCACGGAATTTTTTATTGGTTATATTGTTGCGATTGGTCTTTTGATTGGTGGCTTGATTGTCGCGCAGAAGGTTGGTGGCTCGGCTGCTGGAGCTGCGGCGAAGTGGGGCTTTGATAAGATTAATAAAGGAGCTGGTTGGGCGAAGAAGACAGCGATGAAGCCGGTGAAATATACGGCGAAGAAGGCTGGCCTAGCGG
>CAYSXQ010000024.1:0-7973 GCA_964435085.1 uncultured Gammaproteobacteria bacterium
TATGCAATTACTAGTCGAAAAAGTTACGCCTGAAGCTAAACTACCAGTCCGCGCTCACGCAACCGACGCTGGTCTAGATCTATACGCCCTCGAAGACTCGGTTATTCCAAGTAAAGAATGGCGCTTAATTCGCACCGGCATCAAAATTGCTTTAGCAACAAACACTGTCGCTCTAGTCTGGGACAAAAGTGGCCTAGCAAGCAGCGGCTTACACACTCTAGCCGGCGTCATTGACGAAGGCTATCGCGGCGAGATTTTAGTTAATATCCTTAATCTCAATCTAGAGGATTATAAAATAGTAGCTGGCCAAAAGATTGCTCAACTACTAATTCAACCGATCCTCTATCCAGAAATAGTCGAGACTAAGCTAGACGATCTGACTGAGCGAGGCGCAAATGGCTTCGGCTCAACTGGACTTAAATAGAATTTACAAAAAATCCCAGATTACTCTGGGATTTTATTTTTCAAAGGAAAGTTTTCCGTCGTCTTTCTACCAAACTAGGATAAATAGCAAAAACTACTACCATAAGTCCAATAGTGACCACAATAACCTCATAGTTATTAATCAAAAAATATAAATAGGGCAACCACACCATCACAGCTCCAATCATTATAAAAATTATCAGCAAGTCATTAAGCCCACTGCTCACCTTTATTTTGAATAAATAAACCATCACCGGCAAAGCGATTAAGACAAGTCCCCACAAAGCTAACTCTACAGACCAAGAAGCAATTCCAAAAAAATACTGCGTCAAGACAGGCATGATTACCTCCTCTATATTTATGAATATTTTTACAAAGAACTCTCTTAATCTATAATAAATAGGCTCTTTTGTCAATTTAGATCATTCCCCTCTTGAAAGGGGGATAAAACTTCCCATTTACCAAATTTCTGTTACAATATATCCATATGAAATACGACATTATCATCGGTCTGGAAATCCACACTGAAGTCAAAACTGCCTCCAAAATGTTCTGTGCTTGTGCTAATAATTTTGCTGACAAGCCAAACACTAATGTTTGCCCAGTCTGCTTAGCTCATCCTGGCACTTTACCAATGCCTAATAAATCAGCTATCGAAAAATGCCTGCTCTTAGGTCTTGCCTTAGATTGTCAGATTAATAAAGCTTCTAAATTCGACCGCAAAAACTACTTCTATCCCGACCTACCTAAGGGCTATCAGATCTCTCAATACGATCTGCCTTTTTGTCATAGCGGCAAACTACAAATCTCCCACGATCGCCACATCGACATTACTCGCATCCACCTCGAAGAAGACACTGGTAAATCTGCTCATGAGCAAAATTACTCTGCCATCGACTTCAATCGCGCCGGCGCTCCACTCATCGAATTAGTCACTGAGCCAGTCATTCACGACGCCGAAGAAGCCAAGAAATTTTGTAAGCGTTTCCAGCAAACCCTGCGCTATCTAGGCATCAGTGATGCTGATATGGAAAAGGGTCAGATGCGCTGCGAAGCCAATATCAGCCTCCAAGAAAGCGGCAAATGGCTGTACGAAGAAGGACAAATTAAGCCAGTCGGAGATCATCAACTCAATGCCAAAGTCGAAGTTAAGAATATTAACTCTTTTCGTGCTGTCGAAAAAGCCATCAACTTTGAAATCACTCGTCAAAGCAAATTACTCGACGATAGACAACATATCAGTCCTGAAACTCGTGGCTGGAACGACACTAAGAACGAAACGATCAGCCAGCGCCGCAAAGAAACTCAAGCCGACTATCGCTATTTCCCCGAACCAGATATTCCAGCCCTCCTTATCGACGACGCTTGGTTAAATGAAATCAAAAACAGCATCGTCGAATTACCTCACGCCAAAGCACTTAGACTACGCTCTGAATATGGTTTTAGCGAAGCTGACTCGGAACTACTCGCTAGCGATACCCGTCTAGCCGCCTTCACCGAAGAGCTAATGTCTGAACTCTACGAATGGGTCAACTCCACTGGCGACAACTGGGAAAGACAAAAAACCGCTCTGGTCAAAATTGCCTCTGGCTGGCTCACCACCGAGCTCTTTAAGCATTTCAAGATTAATAACGAATCAATCGCTGACATCCGCTTCACTGCCGAAAACTTAGCCGAATTAATTTGCCTCCTCTACCAAGACAAGATTAACTCGAGTTCCGGTCAGATGATCTTCAATCAAATGTACCAAGTCGGCGGCGATCCAACACAGATCATGATGGACATGAATTTGCAGGCCCTCGATAATAACGACGCCCTAGAAGAAATTATTAAAAAAGTCATCACAGACAATCCAGAGCAAGTGACAGAGTTTAGAAATGGCAAGGATTCACTAATGAATTTCCTCGTTGGCAAAGTTATGGCAGCTAGCGGCGGCAAGGCAAATCCGAAGACTTTACCAGAAACTATCGAAAAAATAATTAAAGCATAAACACACCTGTCATTCTGTAGGGCGCGTCTAGCGACCGATAGAATCTCGTGCCACAAGGAAACGATTCCCAAGTAATCACAAGATCCTATCGCTTCACTACGTTACGCTCCAGGATGACAGAGTAAACATTATGAAAATAGCTATCCTAGACACTCAAGATTGCGAAAAAGTTTTCTTCAACAAAAGCTTAAAAAACCATCAAATCAACTACATCCAAGAAAGTGCTGATAAAATCAAAGCCACAGATTTAGCTAAAATCAAAGACAGCGAAGTACTATCAAGCTTCGTCTATTCCAAGATGGATGCCAAATTTCTCAAACAATTTCCTAAGCTTAAATTAATCGCTACTCGCTCCACAGGCTTTGATCACATCGATCTCACCTATTGTGTCAAGAATAAAATTGCCGTCGCCACCGTGCCTTCCTACGGCGAAAACACCGTCGCTGAACACTCCTTTGCCCTCATCTTATCCATTGCCAGAAGACTAGTTGATTATCATCGCATCACTGATCACAATGAGTACAGCAGCGAACATTACAAAGGCTTCGATCTCCGTGGCAAAACCATCGGCGTCATTGGTGCTGGCAACATTGGCAAAAACACCATCCGTATCGCCAAAGGCTTCGGTATGAATGTCCTTGCCTATGACATCAATCATGACATCTTCTTGTCCGAAACCATGGGCTATGAATACAAAGATCTCAAGACTCTCATGAGCAAATCCGACATCATCTGTCTCAATGTCCCCTACAACAAGTTCACCCACCACCTCATCAATCTCCAAAACATCAAAGACATCAAAAAAGGCGCCGTCTTAATTAACGTCGCCCGTGGCGCAGTCATCGAAACCGAAGCCTTACTCTTTGCTCTTGAGAAAAAAATTATCAGCGCCGCGGGTCTCGACGTCCTCGAAGAAGAAGAAAACATCATCAAGAATCATCCTCATCTAAGCGACAAAGACAAGAAAAATCCCGTCTATCAGATGAATCATAAGATCATCAATCACCCTAATGTCATCTTCACTCCCCACATCGGCTTTGACACCAAGGAAGCGGTCGATCGCATCACCCAGACCACAATCGAAAACATTATTAATTTTAGCAAAGGCACCGCTTCTAATCTTGTAAAAATTTAGTCACTTGCTCAGTTAGACCAACAAAGTTTCCC
Source organism: uncultured Gammaproteobacteria bacterium (assembly GCA_964435085.1). Taxonomy (GTDB): domain Bacteria; phylum Patescibacteriota; class Patescibacteriia; order Patescibacteriales; family Patescibacteriaceae; genus UBA917. The sequence goes on from CAYSXQ010000024.1 coordinate 3,581, forward strand.
GATTCAAACCAATTAATCTTCGCACCTGACTTCTCCCAACGGCGAAACCAAGTTAATTGCCTCTTAGCAAATTGTAAAGAGGCTTTTTTCAATTTCTCGAGCATCTGCTCATAATCAATTTTCTCTTGCAAATACCAAGCAATGAATTTGTATTCGAGACCAAAGGCTTCCAGACGCTGCCAAGTCACGCCCTGACGATTAAGGTCATTGACCTCCTCGACCATATCCTGATTATCTAGTCGATCAATGAGTCTAGCCTCAATTCGAGCGGCAAGCCCCTCCTTAGGCCAATTTAGGCCAATAATGAGAGGATTATAGAGCGCCTCGCCCTTCTGAGTCACTTGACCAGAGCCGGCAAAAACCTCGGCGTAGCGGATCAGACGACGCTTGTTATTTAGATCACTATTATTAATCTTCGCCGCAAAGCTCGGGTTATGCTCTTGGATAATCTCAAAAATTTCTTCAATAGTTTTATTTTCTAATTTATCACGCAGCTTAGTATCTGCCTTCACTTCAGCCAGTTGAAAATTATTAATCAAAGCTTCGAGATAAAGACCACTACCACCGACGATGATCGGCACTTTACCGCGTCGGGCAATATCACTAATCGCCGCCTCGGCTATTTTTTTAAATTGCGCCAAGTCAAAAGCTTCCGTAGGATCAGCAATATCAATCAAGTGATAAGGAGTATCACCGTAAGCCTCCAAATCCTTACCAGTCCCAACATCCATCCCACGATAAACCTGACGACTATCAGCACTGACAATTTCGCCATTAAATTTCTGAGCCAAGTCCACTGCCAGACCGGTCTTGCCAGAAGCAGTCGGGCCGAGGATGACTAAGATTTTGATTTTATCATTGAGCATATAAGTAACAGAAAACCTTTAATAAAATTAAAGGTTTTCTTTACGTAGAGATTCTACTAACTCTCTCTGCTTTCTGCTTAATTTTTTAGGAATTTCCACAAAGATATTTACCAAGTGATCACCACGACCACCGCCGCGAAGTTTCGGCACGCCGCTACCCCGCAGAGCAATGACAGCACCGCTTGCCGTACCTTCCGACACCTTGAGCGTCACTGGACCATCGACTGTTTCGACTTGGACATTATCACCCAAGATCGCTTGGCTTAATTTGATATTTAATTGCGAATGGATATTGTAATTATCGCGCTGCCAGCGCTTATCATTTTCATAGAAGATATGTAGATAAAGGTCACCAGCCGGCGCGCCCTTAGGACCAACTTCGCCTTGGCCACTTAGCCTAATAGTCTCACTGTTATTAATACCAGCCGGAATCTTCACTTCGATGCTAGTGTTCTTCTCCACTCGACCAGTGCCACGACAACCCTTACAGTGGTCGCTTGCCTGCTTACCTTCACCGCCACAAGCCTGACAGACCGATTGCATCTGAATCGCACCGAGCATTGTCCGCTGCACAGTCATGACATGACCAGAGCCCTTACAGACTTCGCAAGTCGTCACCTTAGCACCAGCTGGCACGCCCGAACCTTTGCAATCATCACAGTTAGCATATTTCTTGATCTTAATCTCCTTGTCACAACCAAAGACCGCATCAAGAAAACCGATGGTAATTTTAACTTCTAAGTCACGGCCACGCTTTGAGCGCTTCTCACCACGCTGACCACCAAAGCCAAAGATATCACCAAAGCCGCCAAAGATATCACCCAGATCATCCATGTTGATATTGAAGCCCTGATTGTTAAATCCACCAGCTCCACCACCAAATCCCCCCGGACCAGCACCATCAAAAGTCTGACCAAACTGATCATACTGAGCCTTTTTCTGCTTGTCACCTAGGACCTGATAGGCTTCGTTAATCTCTTTAAACTTATCAGTGTTACCAGTCGCCTTATCCGGATGATGTTCGTGCGCCAAACGACGAAAAGCTTTTTTAATCTCTTCTTCGCTGGCACCTTTTTCGACACCTAGAACTTTGTAATAATCTTTTGACATGTTTTTTAGTCTAAAGTCACAAGTCCAAAGCCTGAAAGTCACGAGACTTACGACTTTGGACTTTTGACTTACGACTTTTAATTAATTCACGACTTCCCCTTCAATAGGACCATCTTTCTTAGGCTCTTCCGCACTAGCCTGCTCACCAGCAGCTTGTTCAGCTCCTGGTTGGTTAGCCGACTGATACATCGCTGCACCAATCTTCTGCGCCAGTTGATTCACCTCTTCCATCTTAGCCTTGATATCGCCGTAGTTTTCAGTTTCTTTGAGACTCTTGAGTTCACCGATCTTCTTTTCCAATTCAGTCTTGTCTTCAGCGCTCATCTTGTCACCGGATTCTTTAATCAATTTCTCAAGTTGAAAGACTACAGCTTCAGCTTGGTTCTTAGTATCAATATTTTCACGCTTAGCCTTGTCTTCGTCAGCATGGAGTTCAGCTTCACGCTTCATCTTTTCAATTTCATCTTTACTGAGACTAGTCGAAGCAGTAATAGTAATCTTTTGTTCTTTACCACTCGCTTTGTCCTTAGCTTTCACATTCAAAATACCGTTAGCATCAATATCAAAGGTTACTTCGACCTGTGGCACACCGCGTGGAGCTGGTGGAATACCGTCAAGAATAAAGCGACCCAAACTCTTGTTGTCAGCTGCCATTGGACGCTCACCTTGCAAGACATGGATTTCCACGCTGGTCTGACTGTCAGCAGCAGTGGAGAAGGTTTGAGATTTGGAAGTTGGAATAGTCGTATTTCTTTCAATCAGTGGAGTAGAAACACTACCCAGAGTTTCGATACCAAGAGTAAGTGGCGTGACGTCGAGCAAGAGAATATCCTTAGTCTCACCAGACATAATACCAGCCTGCACTGCAGCACCAAGAGCTACTACTTCATCAGGGTTCACACTCAAGTTTGGTTCACGATTAAAGAAAGCCTTGACCTTAGCTTGCACCATTGGCATACGAGTCATACCACCAACTAAGATTACCTCTTCCACATCACCAACACTCATCTTAGCGTCAGCTAGAGCCTTCTTACATGGCTCAATGGTAGCAGTAACCAAGTCTTCAACCAAAGATTCAAATTTAGCTCGAGAGAGCTTCATCACCAAGTGCTTTGGACCTTCAGTGCCAACAGTAATGAAAGGCTGGTTAATTTCAGTCTCATTAGTAGTTGAAAGCTCAATCTTCGCTTTCTCAGCCGCTTCCTTAATACGCTGCAAAGCCAAAGGATCCTTAGAGAGATCGATGCCGTTATCTTTCTTAAATTCTTCAATAATATAATTAATGAGGCGCAAGTCAAAGTCTTCGCCACCCAAGTGCGTATCACCGTTAGTCGAAAGCACCTTCACGTCACCACCAATCTCGTCAATATCAACAGACAAGATCGAGACGTCAAAGGTACCACCACCTAAGTCATAGACAGCAATCTTCTGACCCTTCTTCTTATCAAAACCATAAGCCAAAGCCGCAGCTGTTGGTTCGTTAATAATTCTCTTCACAGTAAGACCAGCGATCTGACCAGCGTCTTTAGTAGCTTGACGCTGAGTGTCGTCGAAGTAAGCCGGCACAGTAATAATTGCTTCAGTAATTTTCTCACCAAGTCTAGCTTCAGCATCCGCCTTAATTTTAGCAAGCACCATAGCACTAACTTCTTGAGGCGAATATTCTTTGTCTTGAATCTTAACCTTGACACCAGTGCCAGATTGCACAATCTTATAAGGCATATTCTTGATGTCGCGCTGTACTTCATTATCACCAAAAGCACGACCCATCAAACGCTTCACCGCGTAAACAGTATTCTCTGGATTAGTCACAGCCTGGCGCTTAGCGCTTTGACCGACGAGACGTTCGTTATTTTTAGAAATAGCAATAGTTGATGGCGTAGTACGAGCGCCTTCTGCATTTTCTAAGATCTTTGGACTGCCGCCTTCCATAATGGCGACGGCGGAGTTAGTTGTACCGAGGTCGATACCGAGTATTTTAGACATAAATTTATTTATTAGTATTAATCTTAATCTGTTTAGGCTTCGATTCTCCCGCCTTCGGAATAGTAATCTTGAGCACTCCCTCATGCGCATCAGCCGTCGCTTGATCACCTAGGACATGAGTTGGCAATGGTATACTACGATAGAAACTACCACGGCGAATTTCTTTGCGATAATAATTCTTCTCATCAATTTCACTTTTCTTTTCCGCAAGACCCTTAATACAGAGAACATCATTGTCGATAGAAATTTGCACATTATCTGGATCAATACCAGCCAGCTGTGTCTCAACTATATAAGCTGCATCCTCTTCATACATATCAATGGCTGGCACAAATGATTCAGTACCGGCAAGCATTGGTGATAGATTATTAAAGGCTTTATCCATTTCATCGAATGGATTGAACGATGGAGTCCATTTGATTAGTGACATA
>CAYSXQ010000024.1:8073-9259 GCA_964435085.1 uncultured Gammaproteobacteria bacterium
GCCACCTTATCATTCTTCGTCTCATCTTCTGTCTCAACTGTTTCCACTGCTTCCATAGCATTAAAGTCAAACATCTGATCTTTAGTTACTATTTCCTCAACACTAGCATTAGTCAGAACCTTCTTAAATTCTTGCAAGACATACTTGAGACCACTAGCTAGCGGATCATTCTCAGCGCTATGAGCCAGAGATATTTTCAGGAAATCATAGACTGGCAATAATTCATTTAATAGCTTTTCATTACCATAACGGATGATATCAGATTTGTCCTTGGCCGTCTGTCTCAGTAAATTTTGATAATCCGCGAGCGCCCTCTGATACTTTTCTTGATAATCAATGGCGGTATTTTCAACAATTTCCGCCTCCACTTGATTATCTTCTTGTTCTTTATGCTTTGCTGATTTTTTCATATAGATAATTAATTAATTGCCAATTTTTTTCATAATCCTGTCGTAAGGGGCCAATAATACCGATCACCCCGACATTGGCTCCTAGCTTATACTTAGTCACAACACTCGCTGTAAAAGATCCAAAGAGGCAGTCTTGACCCAGACTAATCTTCGCTCCATAGTCGAATTGTTCGAAGGAGTCATTAATTATTTCGTCGAGTCGATCGATAATGACCGACATATCATAGACCAGTTTGCTCTGAGTAAATTCTGGTTGCGATAATAGGTTACTAACACCAGTGTAATACAAATTATGACGATGAAAGGCACAAAAGACAGCAAGACCCGAAAGTTCAGCTAAGTTCTTAGCCAAGTTCTTCAGAGCTAACTCATCAAGACCTTCATCTAAGCTAATCTTAGCGGCAAGTCCCGAACTAATTTTCTTAGGAGCTAGTCTCTCCACAAACCAAAGATAGGCTTGTTCAGTCGGGATGCGACCAGAGGAAGTATGAGGCTGCATGATATAGCCACTAGCCTCCAGCTCCGCCATTTCATTTCGAACCGTCGCCGAAGAAATATCTAATTTATACTTCTCCACCAAAAGACTAGAACTGATCGGCAGCGCTGTCTCGATATACTCGCGGATGATAATATTTAAGATTAATTCCTGACGTTCATTCATAACAAAACCATTTTATCACCCTTAGCAGTCCTATGTCAAGAGTGCTAAAAATGTTATAAAATTGCTTATAATTAGCCAATAATAAGTAAAAAGTAAAATCTAAAAAGGAAAAAGA
>CAYSXQ010000025.1:0-2768 GCA_964435085.1 uncultured Gammaproteobacteria bacterium
GGCAGTGGTTCGCGACCCAAGAGCTGCGCCAAATTACGCTGCACCTGTTTACATTTATTGATCGTCTCCACCATGTGGACCGGGATACGAATCGTACGAGACTGATCAGCCAGAGATCGAGTGATCGCCTGACGGATCCACCAAGTAGCATAAGTCGAGAATTTATAACCCTTACGATATTCAAATTTTTCCACCGCACGGAAAAGACCAATATTACCTTCTTGAATTAAGTCTAGTAATGAAAGACCCTTCGAGCCAGCAAATTTCTTCGCAATCGACACGACGAGACGCAAGTTCGCTTCAATCAGCCTACGCTCAGCCTTCTTATCACCTTTATCTTTACGCTTAGCCAGTTCCACCTCTTCTTCACCAGACAGGAGTGGCACCTTACCGATTTCACGCAAATACATCTGAATCGAGTCAGCTGACAATTCACTAATATCAAATTTCAAACGATCTTTCTCAGTCCCAATAATTTCATCAAGTTGCTTTGCTTTCTTGATATTCGAAGCTTCATCCAGGAAACTATCCATTTCTTCGACGATCGTCACGCTATTTTTCTGCAAGCGCTCCAAAAATAATTCATAGTCAAAGATATAATCTTCGACCTGAGGGAAGGAATGCAAGATTTCTGTCTCCGTCACAAAACCACGCGTACGAGCCTTAGTCACCAGCATATTGAGCAACTCTACCGTTGGCGGCACAGCTGGTTCCGTCGGACGCAGTTTAATCACTGGCTTTTTAACCTCTTCTTTTTCTTTCTTAGGAACACTTTTACTAGATTTAGCAGGAAGCTTTACCGAATCTTTTTTAACAAAGACTTTTGACTTTGGACTTACAACTTTTGACTTCACTGATTTAACATTTTTAAAACTCTCAACTTTTTTATTTTTCAAACTACCAAGACTAAGCTCCTTACTAGGAACTTTCAATTTTTTAACTTTCGAACTTTCAACTTTCTTGACTTTCGACTTTGGACTTACGACTTTCAACTTCGTTTTAGGCATCATCTTTTTAATTGACTTCTTAATCGTTTTCACCGACTTGGCGAGTGACATCTTACTCTTAGGCATATTAATTTAAAAATTCAGCCAGCTCTCGACTTAAGTGACTAAACTCAGTGAGAAGACTAGCTAACTCTTGCTGGCTCACATTCGGATCTGCTTCCATTTCACCAATCAATCTACTAACCGCCCGCAAGCGTTCGCTTAAATAAGCTTGTTTTAATTGTTTGATAATTGTTTTGATCTGAATATCCGCCGTCGTTGGATCATAACTAGCAAAATCCCGTTCTCCCAGCATCACCAAAGCCTCCAAATGACCAGTTACCAATTCTTCACGGCCTAGCAACCAAGTCTTAAAATCCCTATAATTAAACAAAAAATGGCCAAGTTTGGATTCTTGACTGCTACTACCCTGAGTATAGTAAATTACTAGGTTTTTGTAAAGATTCTGGTTTTCGGCTCCCACCAAATGCTCAGGCATGATATAATCCACCAAATAGTTGATTTGTGCCGGAAAATGCATGACTAGAGCTAGTAGTTGCTGTGACAGGAGCTCTTCTCGTCTTAATTGCACCTTTTGCACCGGCGCCACCCTTTCCCGCGCCGACATAACCTGCGACTTAGGACGAGCAAATTTATCCAAAGCTTCCACCAAATACTTCTGGTCGACCTCCAGCTTCTCCGCCAAGTACTTGAGCCAAGCACCTTTGTCCAGCGGATTGTCGAGCTTAGCAATAAAAGGCAAGAGCTTGGCCGCCGCCTTTTTCTTGTTGTCGACCATCGTCAAATCCAAATCAGCCAAAACTCGATCAAAATAAAATTGCAAAATCGGCACCGCTCTATCAACAGCATCAATCCAACCCTCCTTGTCTTGTCTAATACACTCATCAGGATCTTTGCCGTGTGGCAAAATCGCCACTCGCAAACTTTTCTTAAAGCTCTTGGCTGGATCAATATAAGTTTTTGTCTCGCCACGATTATCCAGAGCCTCCACCGTCTTCACATTTAACTGATCAAAGATCTCACTCGCCCTTTCCGTCGCCGCCTGCCCCGCCGGATCAGCATCAAGCGCAAAGACCACATTGTCCGTCAGTCGCTCAAGGAGCGCCGCCTGATCCAAAGTCAAAGCCGTACCGGAGGACGCCACCACATTTTTAAAACCAAATTGATGAGCTGTAATACAATCCAGCTGTCCTTCAACAATAATCGCCTGATCTAAATTTCTAATCGCCGACTTTGCTTTGTCGAGACCAAATAATAATTTACTTTTGTTGTACAAGGGCGTATCTGGACTATTCACGTACTTACCCATCTTGTCCTGATCTTCTCTGCCCGGTAATATACGCGCAGAAAAGCCTACCGTATGACCATTATGATCATTAATCGGAAACATCACCCGACCACGAAAGCGATCATAAATCCGCGAACTACCGCTTGCTGTCACCGCAAGGCCCGCCGCAATCAATTCCCGAGCTTGATAACCTTTCGACTGCGCGTACTTAGTCAGATCATCCCAGCCAGCAGAGGAATAACCAATCTGCCACTCGCTAATCGTCTCATCATCAAGACCACGACTAGCCAAATACTGCCGCCCTGCCTCAGCCTCTTTAGCATCAATGAGTAACTGATGAAAGTGACTAGTGGCGAGCGCCATCAAATCAATCAGACGCTGTCGCTCCGAACTTTTCTTCGAATTAAATTGCTCGAGTACCACTCCCGCCTTCGCCGCAAGCATCCTAAGTGCCTCAGCAAAGTCGAGACCTT
>CAYSXQ010000025.1:2868-7969 GCA_964435085.1 uncultured Gammaproteobacteria bacterium
ATGACGAGCGACGGATTCTTTTCATTATGAAAAGGACAAACTGCTTTAAAATTTGTCCCCGCCTGCTTCACCGCAATATAGTCACGAATCACCTCTACTATATCAAGTTTATTTTTTATTTGTTCAACATTATTGTTCATAAACAAAAACTAAGTAAAAAGTTAAAAGGAAAAAGTAAAAAGATCAAATAACACTGTCTTTTTACTTTTTAGCTTTTACTTTTGACTTATATTACGTATCATCCAAACAACTTCTTCCACCAAGACTTTTTAGCTTCATACTTCCTCGCCGTCGCTGCAAAATCACCCGAGCCCAAGCCTTGACTAGCACTCACACCACTCGTCCGACTAGCCACTAAGGGTGGCGAAACTCGCTGCACATTAGCAGCCATTTCTCGATATCCAGAAGCCAAGGCCACAGCTTTCAAGCGAGCCATCTCACCCGCCACCGCCTCACCATCATACTCACCACTATGCCTGTTCGACCCTTCATAAGTCGCCTGTTTCTGATCCAAATGTAAATTAATTACCAAGCTCTCCGCTCGTTCTTCAATATAACTATGAAAACGCGGATAATGATAGCGTCCCAAAGGCCGACTAAAACTCCCCGTCCCTGTATGCCGATCAACAATATAAATAAACCCCGCCGTCCGCATCAATTTCGGCGCCGGCACCGCCATCTCAGTTTTGGCTAATATTAACTTCATAACAATTCTAGTTTAGTTCAAGCCCTGATTATAAGCAAGACTTGAATTATCCAGTAAATAATGCTCTAATATAGATCAATCAAGTGGTTCTTTATCATTACTTCAAGGAGTTTATCATGAATGATCATGACATTAATAGCTACTGCACCAAGCTAGACAAAATACTTACAGAGCTATTGATCAGTCGTCTATCCGAACCGCTAAGTGCTCAAATCTTAGCTGAGCTCTGGCTCAAAATCAATAATCCTATCATTAAAATAGCCCTCACTACCTACACACCCAATCTATTATCAAATTTTCAAGACATCAACGAGCTAAGCAAACTCTGGTTTAGCACCACTAGCCAAGAATTACGCAACTTCATTGCCCTTAGATTAAAAGAACTAAGCAGCATCGAACCAGATCTAATCATTAAGCTCAGCATCATTTTCCAAAATTCAAAATAAAAGCTTCTTAATCAAACAAGAAGCTTTTTTTCATAAATACACTAAACGACCAGCTAAAATTAAATTACCGCAAGCTACTATCGCCACTCATCTCTCCTACAAAAGGCACCAAAGCCTTCAAATCAGTCACACTAATAACCTTATTAGCACTCCAATCGCGACAGACCGAGAAGAGACTCTTCGTATTACAATCAAAACCCAAGACCAAAAGCTGCGCCAGTAGCTCGGCACTCGGAGCAGCAGTCAAAGTCACATTAAGACCAAAAGAATACTGCAAACCACCCTTCGGTGACTCCTCCAGCCAAGGAATCTGAGCTAAGCGGTCTTCACTACAATCAGCGGCGGTAAAAATCTGACCCAAGATATCAAGCTGACTATATTTAGGACTAATCGGCATTCTCGTCCGCCCCGACACCGTCTTAGTCGTCTCTGTACAAAGCTTATTAGTTGAATCTACTGGCGGCGCCAACTCACCAGCGCTAGGCTCGCCAGCGCTAACAGCAGATCCTGCTTCAACTACTTGAGCATTGTCGCCTGCACTAAGTGTAGCAGAAGTAACTGGCCGCCCTTCCAAGGCCGCAATCGCCACAGTATTCGAAGCAATCATCTGACTACTGGTAGCGAGCGCCAATTCCAAAGCCGTCATCTTGGCCGACAATTCACCAAAAGCCTCAGGAGCCACTCCACCGCCAACCGCACCGCTCGCCATAGCATCCTTTAGATTATTAATATCATTAGTCAAAGTCTTCCGACTATCCTCGAGGAAAATCATCCTGCCCTCCATCCGCCAACGAATCATCACAAAAGACATACCCGCCGACAGCAAGATAATCAAAGAAATAATCACAATCAAACTAGGTGCCTTCGCGCCTTCAGCCTCCACTTTCGCCCCAGCCTTCACCGCCGGTGTCAAAAGCTCCGCCGCACTCCCTCCAATAGTCTTTAACATAAATCAAGAATTCATTTTGGCTTAATTATACAACTTTTTGATAAGCTGGTCAAAATAAAAATATAAAAATTAATTTTAAATAAAAAAAGAGCCCCTCGTAGAATTTATTTCTACTTGGGACTCAAAATTAATCTTCTGGAAAATGCTTTAATACACTTCCTCTTCTTCAGATATTTCTTCACCGTAATAGTTACGCTCATTATTCTCGAGCGTCGGAGGCAAAATATCAACCTTTACTAAGTTACAACATGAGCTATATCCATGCCAACTACCTTCCTGCTCCTCCATATAAATATATAGATCCTCTTGGCTAGTTGGAATATAAATTCTTTTGGTTCGCAAACCATAATCATACAGCTCTTGAACAGAATCTGAGCAGTCAATTGCATCATCTTCCTTAGCTCCGAGCACTAATCTTAGTGCTGCTTCAACATCTTTTGACATTCCCTCTCTTCCACCACCTCTCACAGAATAATCCGAACTACTAGTTCTAACTTGCGATTCATCTTTCCAGAGAGATATTTGAAACTCTACTTCAGATTGCTCAGCAATCTTATTCAAGATAGCATCTACCTCCGCTTTAATCATTAAATCATGCAAATCTTGAATTTTTTTGAGATCAGGGGTTATTTCTGAATTAATACCTGTAACTTCTTGACCGAAGTCAAAGCTAATCACGAATCTAACTCCGCTCTCTTTTCCATTCCAAGCCTCATCATAATACCAGCTTACCATAACCAAGAAAGGAACATTGCTACGGTATATAGTAAAATCATCAGCCCTTACATCTCCCTGACCATTATTAGAACCGCAGTAAACCGCTCCCTCTTCACCAATCTGAAACTTTTCTTTCAGAAGAAGCATTGCCTCTTCTGAAAGACCTATTATTTCACCTCCTCGAACTTCATAGTCCGAGCTAGATGTTCTAACCAATCTGTCGTCGTGCTGCAATACAATCATTCTCTCTTGCAAATATTTTTCAAACTGTTGAAAATCTGACTTCACTAAAGAAATAATTTCATCTACTTCTTGGGCTGGGTTAATAGTTGATGTGTTCATGACTTTCTCCTTTGAGAACTTGTTCTGTTTTAAACATCCTACAGAACGAGTTAGGGCAACATTTCGATGTTGATTTTTGCCTTAACTCAGCGTTTTACTACGCTATAAAGAAATAGCTATGAACATTCAATAATTTAGTGGTCATAGCTAGGAAATCTCGAAGCTTTCAAGATCTTTTAGCTATGCCCACTCGACTCAAGTTTTCAAGGTTCTTTATTTTATGATTGTAAGTATAGCATACTTATCAAGATTTGTCAAGTATTTAGCATGTTTATGCTTTATATTAGCCAATATTATAAATAAGATTACTCCACCCTGCTCCATGTTATATGTTACATGCTCCATAATACCCAAGTTTGACACCCACCCCACAAAGCCCTAAAATAAGCCTATTAACTAATAAATTTTCCCCTTATGTTTACTCATTCTAAGCTCGATAGCGGCCTCTCCCTCATCACCGCCCCGATTGAAGGCAGCAAAACCACCACCGTCCTCGCCATGATCGCCACCGGTTCCAAATACGAAACTCGCGAGCAAAGCGGCCTGTCCCACTTCCTTGAACACATGTTCTTCAAAGGCACCACCAAGCGTCCTAATGCCCACGCCATCTCCAGTGAACTCGACAAGATCGGAGCTGAATTCAATGCTTTCACCAGCAAAGAATACACCGGCTACTACGTCAAAGTCGCCAGTGACAACATGAATACTGCCATTGATGTAGTCAGTGACATGCTTAATAACCCCCTCCTCGACGGCGAAGAAATCAAACGCGAAAGCGGCGTCATCGTTGAAGAAGTCAATATGTATCTGGATAATCCGATGTGGTTCATCGAAGATCTCTTCGAAGAACTCCTCTACGGTGACACTCCAGCTGGCTGGAGTACCATTGGCACTAAGGAAAACATCAAAGGCTTCACCCGCGAAGACTTTGTCAATTACTACCAAAGCCAATATGTCCCAGGTAACAGCATCATCATTATCGCCGGCCAAGTCCCAGCTAATCCAGAGGCCTGGGTGACTAAATATTTCAACACTGCCAATGACAAGTCAGCCAAAGCAAAATTAGCTACCACCGAAAATCAAAAGCTTCCAGCGAGCAAACTCCATTACAAAAAAACCGACCAATCCCACCTCTCCCTCGGCGTCCGCACTTTCGCCTACGGTCACCCAGATGCTCCGATTCTCAAGCTCATCAGCCTCGCCCTCGGCGGCTCCATGAGCTCCCGCCTTTTCATTAACCTCCGCGAAAGAAACGGCCTCGCCTACTACGTCCGCACCGGCGCCGAAAGCTACACTGACACCGGCTACCTCACCACTCAAGCCGGCGTCCCAGTCGACAAGCTCGAAGATGCAGTCAAAATCATCATCAACGAATACTCTAGACTGACAACTGAATTAATCTCCGACGAAGAACTAGCCAAGCTCAAAGGCCTCATCCACGGCAAATTACCCTTGAGCCTCGAAGGCTCTGACGACACCGCTCAGTGGTACGCCAGCCAAGCCGTCACTCTCAAACAGCAAAACAGTGACAAGGCACTCAAGACCCCCGAAGAGTTCCTCGCCGCTATCGACAAAGTTACGGCCGAAGATATCCAGAGACTAGCTAAGGAGATCTTTAAGACCGAAACTCTCAATCTAGCCATTATTGGACCTTACGAGAATATTGATAACCTAAAGCCGTTGTTAGAAATTAAATAACTATTTAGGAGTAGAAAAGAAAAAGCCACCAAATTAATTTGGTGGCTTTTTTGCAAAATTTCCAATTTCCAAACAATTTCCAAATCACAAATCACAAACAATTCTACTCTGTCATTCTGGAGGACTCGTCGAGAGTCCGATAGAATCCCGTGCCATATTCACCATTCCCAAATAACCACGAGATGCTATCGTTTCGCTCCGCTACACTCCAGCATGACAGAAATAATTTGAGATTTGGAAATT
>CAYSXQ010000025.1:8069-9170 GCA_964435085.1 uncultured Gammaproteobacteria bacterium
TTTTTTGACTTTCCAACCCCCAGTGTTATAATTAAATCATATTAATAACTCCATCCCTATGAATGCCCCATCCTCACTAGACTCCGTCGCCCAATCCATCTACCTCCTCCCAGAACAAATCCGCGACGTCCTCCGTCAAAGCAAAGGTTTTAAGCTACCTAAAAATTACAAAAAGATTAATAGAGTCGTCGTCTCCGGCATGGGCGGCTCCAACCTCGCTGCCCGCATCTTTGGCAGTCTCTTTGAAAATGATTTAAAAAATCCAATCATCATCAATGCTGATTACGACATACCTGCCTGGGTCGATTCCAAAACTCTCTTCATCGCCTGCTCCTACTCTGGCAACACCGAAGAAACCATCGCTGCTTACAAAGCTGCCAAGAAACAAAAAGCGCTACTAGTCATCCTTACCGCCGACACCAAGAACAACTCCTTGCTCAAATTAGCCAAAACCGACAAGGTCCCTGCTCTCAGCTTCACCGCTACCGCCAATCCCTCCGATCAACCCCGTCTCGCCCTCGGCTACAGCATCTTTAGTCTAGCAAGCATCCTCATGACAGCTAGTCAAATCAAGATCAACCTCCTCTCAATCCAAGTCATGCTGTCTCAACTCAGCAAATCCGGCGACAAATTAACTCCTACCAACACCGCTAACCCAGCCAGCAAACTAGCCAAAGATCTCGCCGGCTGCGAAATAATCGCCATTACCGGACCATTTCTAGCTGGCAACGCCCACGCCTTCCGCAACCAGCTCAACGAAAACAGCAAGCACCGAGCCAGTTACCTCACTCTCCCCGAAATGAACCACTACGCTCTCGAAGGCCTAGCCCACCCAGCTGATAATAAGAAGCGTATCGCCCTACTTTTCATCGACTCCTCTCTCTACAGCACCAGACTACAAAAACGCCTCAGCCTCACCAAGCAAGTTGCCACCAAGAACGGCGTCAAAGTACTAAGCCACAAACTAAGCGGCCACACCAAGCTCGAACAAGGCCTCGAACTCCTCCAGCTCGGCGCCTGGATCACTTACTATCTAGCCGAGCAAAACCAAGTCGATCCCATCAAAATACCCTGGGTCGATTGGTTCAAAAAAGCTCTCAA
>CAYSXQ010000026.1:0-8086 GCA_964435085.1 uncultured Gammaproteobacteria bacterium
TTTGGTCGCTAGATATTAAGCACTGTGAGATTACTCATAGTTCTCTAATCTGTCGGCCAGACCAATAATATATGTTACAAGCAGAAAAAGTTTTTAGTTGCGATTGGCAAGGTCGAAAATTAAGTATTCAAACTGGTGGTCTTGCTTGGCAGGCTGATTCAGTTTGTGTGGTGCGCTATGGTGATACCGTGGTGCTTGCTACTGTCTGTGAAGACAAGGAAGGCAATGACTCGATGGGTTATTTTCCGCTCGGTGTCTCTATGGAAGAGCGCCTCTATGCCGCTGGCATCATCAAGGGTTCACAGTGGATGAAGCGTGAGGGTCGTCCATCGGACGAAACGGTACTTGCTGGTCGTATGATTGACCGTTCGATCCGTCCACTGTTTGATCAGACTTCTAATAAGGCGGTGCAGGTTGTGCTTACGGTGCTTGCTGTCGATAAAGAAAATGATCATGACATTGTGGCTTTGGTGGCGGCTTCTGCGGCGCTGGCTATTTCGAACGTGAATTGGAATGGTCCGATTGCTGGTGTGCGTGTGGGTAAGATTGATGGTCAGATGGTCTTCAATCCAACTTATGAGCAGAGACTCTTGTCACCAATGGACGTAACTGTGGTGGGTACTGAGTCGAAGATCTTGATGCTGGAAGCTGGTTGCAACGAAAGCACTGAAGAAGAAATTGAAGCAGCGGTGATCGCTGGTATGCGTGAATACAAGCCAGTGCTCGATTTGATTAAACAGATGCAAGCTGAGCTCGGTATTAATAAAACTTTTGTCCTCTCTGATGGTAAATTTAAATTATCGGAAGCTGAGCAGAAGACTTATGAAGTGGCTGAAAAGTGGCTTGCTGAAAACATTACTAAGATTTTATTTGATAAAGAATATTATACTAAGAAGGAACGTAAGCTTTCGGTGCGCGCTATCAAGGATGGTCTTAAGAAGCATTTGGCTGAACAAAATCTAGAAGCTCCGCTGCCTAATAACGTCAAAGAAAGATTGGTCGAAAGTATGACTGACGCTGAGGTGACGAAGGCGATCGTGAATGACAAGCGTCGTGTTGATGGTCGCGCTTTGACTGAAATCAGACAGCTTATTTCTCAAGTTGGGTTCCTGCCTCGTGTGCACGGCTCTGGACTCTTCAGTCGTGGTGAGACTCAGGTGATGTCGATTGTGACACTGGGACCATCTGGTGACAGACAATCTCTCGAAGGTGTGGAAGGTCGTAGTGAGAAGAACTACATGCACCATTATTATTTCCCTGGTTTCTCTGTTGGCGAAGCGAAGGGCAGTCGCGGTGTAGGTAACCGAGAAATTGGTCATGGGGCGCTCGCTGAAAAAGCTTTGCAGCCGATGTTGCCTGCTAAGGCGGACTTCCCTTACACTATTCGTGTGGTTAGTGAGACTTTGAGCTCCAATGGTTCGTCTTCGATGGGCTCGACTTGTGGTTCGACTCTCGCTCTCATGGATGCTGGTGTGCCAATCAAGAAGCCGGTAGCTGGTATTGCTATGGGTTTGGCTTCGACTGCCGATCTAGCTAAATGGGAAGTCTTAACTGACTTACAAGACTTAGAAGACGGTGCTGGTGGTATGGACTTTAAGATTGCTGGTACTGCTGATGGTATTACGGCTATTCAGCTTGATACTAAGACTCTTGGTCTCTCTCTGGAAATTATTAAAAAGACTCTGACTCAAGGTAAGCAGGCTCGTCTAGAGATCTTGGAAGTGATGAAACAGGCAATTCCTGCTCCACGTGCTGAGATGTCGCCTTGGGCGCCTCGTATTACTAGCTTCTATATCAATCCAGAACGTATCCGTGAAGTCATCGGTACTGGCGGTAAGATTATTAACGAAATCATTGCCGCTTGTGAAGTGTCGATTGATATTGAAGATGATGGTCTCGTCATGATTTGTGGTGTGGACGCTGAGAAGACGAAGAAGGCGGTTGATTGGGTGCAGAGTATTGTGCATGAATTTAAGGCTGGTGAGGTCTTTACTGGTAAAGTTGTGAGGATGCTCGACTTCGGTGCCTTTGTGTCGCTAACTGGTGGCAAGGATGGTATGGTGCACGTCAGTGAGATGGCACCTTATCGTGTGGCTAGTCCGGACAAGTTCCTTGATCTCGGTCAGATGGTGACTGTGCGCGTCAAGGAAGTTGATGATCAGGGTCGTATCAATTTGACCATGAAGGGTCAAGTGGAAAACGAAGCCTTGTGGAAGGATGAGAAGGGTAAGGGTGACAGACCGGCTACTTCTGATCGTGGTGAACGACCAGCTCGTCGCTTTGAAAGGCGCTAAGCAAAATTAAGAGAAAATAAAAAGGCCCGTAACATGTAGTTACGGGCCTTTGTTTGTTTGAAAATTGTTTAGCTTGCCTTATGAATAAGTTGTTCTTCGGGCATTTGATAGATTTTTTTCTCAAAAGCTTCTTTGGCTTCATCGTCGGTACAAATCTCGACTATTTCATCAGCTGTTAGGAAGCGAGAGGAAACGGCACTACGAATAAAGCTGAGGTTTTTGGAAGGGGTGTCGTAATCTTCTAGTACTCTGATTAGATGATTGCCGGAATTGATTAGAAATTGCCAGTTGGGAATTTTTTGAAGAGCTCTGTATGCTTCTTCAACGACCAAGTACTTGATTTGAACTTTGATAAGTTCATAACAACGCAAAGTTATATCTCTTTGCATTAAATAGTCTTGGCCGATATTTTCAAATCTTTCAATAAGAGCTAGTCGACTGAAAATTCTCTCATCTACTTTGGAGTAGTTTAAGACTACAAAGAGGACGGCTGAATCGAGTTCATTGCCTAAATCTTTGCGAATGGTGGCTAGACATCGACTGCAAGTGATGTGATAGCTTCTAAGCTGTTCGAGGCTGATATCTTCTTTAATTATGGCATCAACTACCGTAACTATTGATTTGTAGCGCTCAGGATCGTGTTTATCGTTACCATGAGCTTTGCTGAGTATACCTAGGGCTCGTGTTAGAGCTTCGGCTTTGATTATTTTGCTTACGCTGTTTGTAGTAACAGACATAAAACCCCCTTAAAAAATTGAATGATTGTTAAAGTACTTAGTGTACTTTCTGTATCTCACTCCTTGCGAGATGCTTATAATATTATCATTTTTTGCCTCTTTTGTCAATAGTAAAAATAGGCTATAATGTCAAATATGTCAGTTAAAATATATAGCGCAGCGGTTTTGGGTCTGGAAGCGGAGATTGTGGAGGTGGAGGCGGGCTTAGGTGGTGGCCAATTAGGGTCATTTGCCACGGTGGGACTACCAGATATTGCGGTATCGGAGGCTCGGGAACGGGTCAGAAATGCTATTAAAAACTCTAATATTGATTTTCCGCATGTCAAAGTGACGGTGAATTTGGCGCCAGCTAATATCAAAAAACAAGGCTCAGGCTATGATTTGCCGATTGCGGTGAGTATTATTGCGGCTTTGGGGAAATTGAAAAATTCGCAGGTGGATTTTGATAAGGCTTTGTTTGTGGGTGAATTGGCTCTGGATGGGCGACTGCGCCCGGTAACTGGGGTCTTGTCGATTGCCTTGTCGGCAGCACGGCATGGTTTTGAAAGGCTGTTTGTGCCTAGTGCTAATGCTTGCGAGGCGGCCTTGGTTAGTGGCGTTGAGGTGTTGCCACTCGACAATTTGGCACAGTTGATTAAACATTTGTTGGGTCAAGAATTGCTTAGTGCTGTGATTGCTACTACGCCAGATCTAGTTAATGTGGCGCAACTGATGGATATGGCTAATGTTTGTGGTCAGGAGCAGGCGAAACGAGCTTTGGAGATAGCGGCGAGCGGGGCGCATAATCTCTTGCTCTCTGGCTCGCCCGGCTCGGGGAAGACGCTGCTTGCTCGGACTTTGCCGTCGATCTTGCCCAACTTAAGTTTAGAAGAAGCTTTGGAAATAACGAAAATTTATAGTATTGCTGGGTATTTGCCGAGTGGGGAAGCGCTGATCAAGACTCGACCTTTTCGCTCGCCGCATCATACAGCGTCGGGTGTGGCCTTGGTGGGTGGTGGATCATGGCCAAAGCCGGGGGAGATATCACTGGCACATCGGGGTGTATTGTTCTTAGATGAATTTCCGGAGTTTTCGCGGGTGGTGCTTGAGAGTCTCAGGCAGCCTCTAGAAGATGGAACGGTGACGGTGTCGCGCGCTGCGGGGAATTTGGTCTTTCCGGCGAAATTTGTCTTGGTGGCGGCGATGAATCCTTGTCCTTGCGGTTTTCTTAATGACAATGAAAAGTCTTGTGTCTGCACGCAGCGGCAGGTCTTGTCGTATCAACAACGTATCTCGGGACCGATCTTGGATCGTTTTGATCTCGCTGTTGAGGTGCCGAGGCTGGAGTTTAAAAAATTGACGACTGAGGATTTGGCGGAGAGTTCGGAGCTGATCAAAAAGAGAGTGGAGGCAGCGCGAGTGCGGCAGCGGGAGAGATTTAGAGATCTGCCTTGTATTACTAATGGGGAGATGAGCTCGGCGCTAGTTAAAAAATTCTGTGTTTTGAATTTACAGTCTCGAGAGCTGTTAGAGCAAGCGGTGAGGAGATTGTCTTTGTCGCCGCGGGGCTATTTTCGGATTATTAAGGTGGCAAGGACGATTGCGGATCTTGAGGGGAGTGAGGAGATTGGCATTGGTCATGTGGCGGAGGCACTGCAGTATAGGCAGAAGCTGCAGAGGACTTAATTTAAAATGATTAATTGGTATTTTTACGGTAATAAGCTATAATTAAACAAATAAGAAATCTATGAAATATAAATTAATTAGCTTTGCTTTGCTTGCTAGCGTCTTGATGACGACGGGGGCGTCTTGTACTAAGGGGCCATCGGCGCCAGTGGCGGCCAAGATGCAGCCGGTGACTTTGAATTATTGGCGGGTTTGGGATGGGCCGGATGATTTTCGGGAAATTATTAATAAATACAAAGCTTTGCATCCGAATGTAACGGTTGTTTATCGTAAATTGCGTATTGAAGAATATGAGTCTGAACTACTTAATGCTCTGGCCGAAGATCGGGGGCCGGATATTTTTTCGATTAACGTCAATCAACTTAGGCAGTACAAAAGTAAGCTAGCGCCAATGCCTGCTGAGACTAGTATGGTTTATATGGTCGAGCAAGGTACTATTAAGAAGGAATTAGTGCCGGAATTGCGCGTGACGCCAAGTATTCGCAATAATCAGGTACGAGATTTGTATATTGATACTGTGGGTAAGGATGTGATTTTTGAATATGACAATGTGGCGGCGAAGACTAAGGAGCAGCGAGTTTGGGGTTTGCCATTATATATGGATACGATGGCGACTTTTTATAATAAAGACTTGTTGAATAATGCTGGCATTGCTGAGCTGTCTGATTATTGGGGCAATGACAAATTTAAAAAAGATTTAAAGAAGCTGACTAAACAAGACGAGCAGGGTAATATTTTGCAGTCGGGTATGGCGCTCGGCACTGGCGCTAACATTGATCGTTCTTATGATGTTTTAGCGGCGTTGATGATGCAAAACGGAGCAACGATTATTGATGATCAGGGTCGAGTGGCATTTAGAAATATTATTCGTGGTAAGGATTATAATCCTGGTATTGATGCTGCTAGATTTTATGCTGACTTTGCTGATCCGACTAAGGATGTTTATAGCTGGAATGCTCAGTTGAATAATTCTTTGGAAATGTTTATGCAGGGGCGTCTCGCTGTGATGTATGGCTATGCTTATATGTTGCCAATTATCAAGGCTCAAGCTCCAAAATTGAACTATAGTGTACGGAAGTTCCCACAAATTGAGGGTTCTTCGGTGGCAAGTAATGTAGCTGATTATTATGTGGAGGTAGTGTCTAAGAAGAGTAAGTTTAAAGATGAGGCTTGGGACTTTGTCCAATTTGCGACAACTAAGCCAGATAACGTAAGGTCATATTTGAAGTCGACTAAGAAGCTTGCTGCGATTAGATCAATTATTGATGAGCAGAAGACTGATGAAAATTTGGGTGTATTTGCTGAGCAGCTTTTTAGTGCCAGAACTTGGTATCGTGGTATTAATTATGCTGAAGCGGTCAAAAGTTTTGTGGGGATGCTTGAAGCCATCACCAAAAACCCAGAAAATTTTGAACAAGAATTAAAAATAATGGAGGGCCGCTTAAAGCAAACGCTTTAGTATGCCACTGTTTAGTAGTAATAAAATTAGTTTAGGTTCGGCCAGTGTGGCTGAGCAATTAAAGGTGACTAGAGCTAAGCTTGGTCTTAGTTTGGATCAGGTAGCTAGTCGCATTAAGGTTAATAGGAAGTATCTGGAAGCCTTGGAAAACGGTGACTATTATAAGGTGCCAGACGGTATCTATACTTTGAATTTTTTAAAAGAATACGCTCAATGTCTAGGACTTGATCATAAAAAAATAATTAGTGGCTTTCAGTCAGAAAAAAGAGTTTTTCGATCAGGTGAGGGTGAGGCCTTGTTTTCACGCCAAGTGGTAGGTAAGGAAAAGATGGTAGTGGTGCCAAACTTAATGAAGAATATTTTGTGGTCAGTTTTGTTACTTGGCTGTTTGTTGTATTTGATAATTTTGCTTAATAATATTTTTAAGGCTCCGGTGCTTAAGGTTTTGATGCCGATTGATAATCTGGTGACAGAGGAGTCGATGCTAAGGGTCTCTGGCTATACTGAGGCGGAGGCAGAGCTTAGTATTAATGATCGTCAGGTAATCGTTAGTCCTGAGGGTGAGTTTAATTTATCACTGGAACTTGCTCCGGGGATTAATACGATTGTGGTGGTGGCGAAGAGGGGCAATAAGAAGCCAAGTCGAGTTGTTAGAGAGGTTTTGCTTAAGACGGACATAGAAAGATAGAAAAATATAAATATATAAAGGAGCAATGGGGCACTATCTCATTTTGCTCCTTTGGGGAGCTGGGCGGGACGAGCTGAAGCTCGATTTGAATTTTCTTCTTAACTAGTCTATGATTAATGGACTAGTTAAATAAGCTTAAAAATATGGCAGAAACTAAAGGTGCAAAAAAGACAGGAGGGGCTGAAATGGAGGCTAAACGTCATGCGGCTGATGCCGCCATGCAACAGATTAAGGATATGTATGGCGACGGGGCGATTATGAAGTTTGGTGAAGCACAAAACTCTGATGTGGATACTGTGCCAACTGGCTGTTTGTCTTTGGACTTGGCGCTTGGTGTAGGTGGCGTGCCAAGAGGCAGGATTATTGAGATCTTTGGTCCCGAAGCTTCTGGTAAGACAACTCTCTCGCAACATATTATTTCAGAAGTGCAGAAGCTGGGAGGCATCGCGGCCTTTATTGACGCGGAACACGCACTGGACCCAGACTATGCGCGTAAGATTGGTATTAATGTCAAAGAGATGTTGATCTCGCAGCCAGATACTGGTGAGCAAGCCTTGGAGATTTTGGAAACTTTAGTGCGCTCTAACGCTATTGACGTAGTGGTGGTGGACAGCGTGGCCGCCTTGGTGCCGAAGAAAGAAATCGAAGGTGATATGGGTGACGCGCAGATGGGTTTGCAGGCACGACTGATGAGTCAGGCTTTGCGTAAGCTGACTGGTATTGTGTCGAAGAGCAAGACGATCGTGATCTTTATTAACCAGATTAGAATGAAGATTGGAGTGTTCTTTGGTAATCCAGAAACGACGACCGGTGGTCAGGCTTTGAAATTTTATGCGAGCGTTAGAATTGAAGTGAGGCGTAGTGCGCAGATCAAACAAGGCGACAAGATTATTGGTAACCGAGTGAAGACCAAGATTGTGAAGAATAAGGTCTCGGCGCCATTTAAGACTTGCGAATTTGATATTATGTATAATGAAGGTATCTCCCTCTCGGGTGATACTTTGGACACGGGTGTGGCCTATGGTGTGGTCAGTAAGCGTGGTAATGCTTATGGTTACGGCGACATTAAATTTGGTGTGGGTCGTGAGACCGCCAAGAAGTTCTTGCGTGAGAATCCTAAACTGATGCAGGATATTCGTAAGGATGTGATGAGAGAGGCGAAGTCGAAGGAAGATGGAGGCGGGATGGATATTTCGTCTGATGGAGCTGATATGGCGATTACTGAGGGAGAGACGGAGGTTTT
>CAYSXQ010000027.1:0-1655 GCA_964435085.1 uncultured Gammaproteobacteria bacterium
ATAGTCTATCATTACCTCATGTTCAACTTCCTCATCAATCTCCTCACCTTCCCCGGCGTCATGCTCCATGAATGGTCGCACCAATTCTATTGTCATCTTTTCAAAGTTCCAGTTCTCAAAGTCGTCTATTTCCGCTTCGGTAATCCCATGGGCTATGTCGTCCACGCCGAGCCTAGAAGCCTCAGCGCCGCCTTCTGGATCAGCATTGGTCCACTAACCATCAATTCCCTCTTTTGCTTTGCCCTGAGCTACAGCACACGCTACACCGAGCTTTTAAATTTAAAAATCTTCGCGCTCTGGCTCGCCTTTGCCTTTGCCTTCCACGCGCTCCCCAGCAAACAAGACGCTACCAACATGCTCGACAAAAATAACAGTCTACTCAAACAAGGCAAGTTACATTATATAGTTTTCTGGCCATTCGTTGGCCTCGCCTATCTAATCCTGGTCATCGCCAATAAATTAAAATATTTATCACTAGATTTTATTTATGCCATTGCTCTAATGTATCTGGCCGGTGGTTTGAAATTTTAATACACAACTCTACCACCACAACAGGGAGTGACAGGAATTTTGAGATTTGGAGCTTGTGATTTGTGATTTATTTGGAACTTAGAACTTGGGATTTGGAAATTCGATAGCCACTATTGCATATTTGCCAATAATCCAATATAGTGTTTTAATCAATTATATTAAATATTCTACTTTATGTTATCAATCGGAATCGTCGGCCTACCGAACGTCGGAAAATCCACCCTCTTCAATACCCTGACCAAGAAGCAGGTCCCAGCCGAAAACTATCCTTTCTGCACTATCGAACCCAACGTCGGTACTGTTGAAGTACCCGACGAGCGCCTCCACAAGCTAGCCGAGATCTCTAAACCTAAGAAAGTCATCTCCGCTATCATCGAATTCACCGACATCGCCGGTCTGGTAGCGGGCGCCAGCCAAGGCGAAGGTCTCGGTAACCAGTTCCTCGCCCACATCCGTGAATGCGACGCCATCTGCCAAGTCATCCGTGATTTTGATAACTCCAACATCATCCACGTCCACAATCAGATCAATCCCGAACACGACAAAGCCGTCATCGATCTCGAATTAATTCTTTCCGACCTCGCTACCGTCACCAAAAGACTAGATAAGTCCAGCAAAGAAACCAAAAGCGGCGACAAAAAGATCATTGCCTACGTCGAATTGCTCAAGCAAGTTCACGCTCAATTATCAGCCGAAAAACCAGTCCGCCTCATGGAACTTAGCGACGAAGACAAGCTAGCCCTCAAAGATCTCAATCTACTGACAGCTAAGCCAATGCTCTTTGTCATCAATAGCGACGACACTACTAAGCCTTGCGCTGACAACGAAATCCGCCTCAATATCAAATTAGAAAATGAAGTAGCGAGCCTCCCCACCGAAGAACAAGCCGAATACCTCGAGGCCCTCGGCATGAACGAAGCTGGTCTCTCCAAACTCATCCGCGCTTCCTACAAGCTCCTCGGCCTCCAAAGCTTCTTCACCACTGGCGCTGACGAAACCCGCGCCTGGACCGTCCCAGTCGGCGCCAAAGCCCCAGAAGCCGCCGGTGTCATCCACACTGATTTCATCAAAGGCTTCATCCGTGCCGAAGTCATCAAATGGCAAGACTTCATTGACTGCGGCTC
>CAYSXQ010000027.1:1755-5361 GCA_964435085.1 uncultured Gammaproteobacteria bacterium
ATTTCAAAACCACTAATATCCGGCTCAATATTCACAAGACCCGAGGCCCCAGCCATCCGCGGCCAAATCATCACGACCTTCGAACCACTTTTCAAAATCTTCTTAAATTCTCTAATCGCATCAGAATAAAGATCATCTAATTCCCTTTTAACCTTCCTCAAATCCGCCCCCGGTCTCTGCGGACCAAGGTATGGCTCAGTCACAATAAAATCCACTTCACCAGGCTTAATCTCCGTAGCTAGCCGCCTCACATCACATTTAAAAATTTCTGCCTTGGGAAATTGACCATTGGAAATCCTGCCTGCCGGCGGGCACGGTGTTTGGAAATTTGAAATTGAAAATTGGAAATTGTGCTTCGAATCTTCCACTGCTTTCTCAGACAAATCCGTCCCAATCAAACCTCTATATCCCATCAGTGCCGCCTCAGAGAGCATAGTTCCAGATCCACAAAAAGGATCAAGCAAAGTTTTATTCAAAGCAGTTCCGGCCAAATTAATCATCATCTGCGCGAGCTTCGGCGGCAACATCCCACTAGCATCATCACGCGCCGGTCGCCCATAATCACGAGCTGACAAGGCCTTAAAAGGCTGCACGACAGTCGTCTTACCCAGCCAATAACCATTGTGAGTCTTGATAAAAACAATCTCCGTCCCACCACTAGTCAATTTATTCTGCTCCACCACAACACTCGACAGTACTCTCTCACGACTAGTCACATAGCGCGGACTACGATCAGCAATTTTTAATTCCTTTTTCAAAGACAAGGCTAATTTCAAAAAATCATGATTAGCGCCATACAAAGAAATACCAAAGAAAGGCTTAGTCGCCTTTTCAAGCACAGCCTTAATCGCTTCCTTAATATTACGATCAGCCAGATCTGGCACAAGCTGTACAATTTCTCCCATCTTCACCGTTCCACCAAGCCGATTATTCAAAGCAACTAAATCCAATCCCTCAGACTCAATCACCAAAGCCCCTGAGCTAAAGCTCAGATATCTAGCAGATTCTCCCAGCAAAGCAAAAATCTCCGCCAAAGACAGATCGGGATGATTACCAAAAATAAAGAAGTATTTCATATTCCACCACATTAACACATATTCTTTAAAATTCAAATAAAAAAAACCGCCCTAATTATAGGACGGTAAATCTGTCAATACACATTCATTCAAAACGCTGGCAAATTCAGCAGCATTTCTGACAAGTTCGCTTATCTCTTTTTTTTCAGAAAATATCAAGGAGTCATCCAATTGTTCACATAACTCCAAATGATAAGCATTAAGCCTAAGCATTTCCTCGTCGATTCTAGCAATAGTCTTACGAGTACCGGCTATTAGAGAAGCCTTGCTAATAGCAGCGACGCTCAAAATTTTCTTAGATTGATCACCACCTTTTTCAATATCCGCTAATTCACCGAGACACCGCTGTCTTTTTTTAAAAAGCTTCTGAATATCCAGATTAACTTCGCTAACATTCTTCAAAAGACTAAAAATCGCTGCAAAAGTAAGGGACGTGGCTTTCATTTCGAATCTCCAATATTATAATAAATAGAACAAATTATACCCATAGTATATCACAAAACAAACAATTTGTCAAGTAATACTCCTGAATCACCTCTCTTGACTCTTTTTTTAGCTTATGTTACATTACTTCCAACAATTTAAACCTTTTCCATCTGTGGTCGATTTGATCACGAGTGCTACTAGATAGCACTAAGGGTATTCTCCTCGCCTTCCGAAGAACGGCTAATATTAGGGAATATCGGGAGGTTTTTTTATTTTTAAGACCCTCGGGTCACCTTACAAACTATGGAAAAAAACACACCAAAGGACGGCGAAGTCCATTATGAGCTGTTGTACCTCATCGCCAACAAGTACAGCGAAAACGAACTCGATCCAATTAAGGCCAAGGTTGATAAGCTCATTACCGACCAAGGCGGTACCATTACTTTGAGCCAAGATTGGGGCAAAAAGCGCCTCTCCTACGCTATCAAAGGCTTCTACCACGGTTATTACCACCTTTTGGAATTTAACCTCACTCCTGACAAAACCAAGACTGTTGATAACACCTTGCGTTTGTCCAGCGAGATCCTCCGCCACCAGATCCTAAAGGCCAAGCTCAAGACCGAGGCTGAAATCAAGGCTACCGAAGCCCTTAAAGCCAAAATTGCTGCTAAGCAATCCGTTCTCGAGCCAGCCAGCGAAGTTGCTGCTAGCGAAACTCCAAGTGCTCCTAAAAATACTAAAACTGAAGATGCTAGCAAAGTTGAATTAAGTAATTTAGACGATAAATTAGACGAGCTCATCGCTGCCGATAATTTACTTTAATATTTCATTAATTTAAACAAAAAATATGAATCTCAACAAAGCCATGATCATTGGAAACCTCACCAAGGATCCCGAAGTCAGACAAACCGGTTCTGGCATGCAAGTTGCCAGTTTCAGCATCGCCACCAACATGGTCTGGAAAGATGCTAGTGGTCAAAAGCAAGAAAAAGTTGAATTCCACAATATTGTCGCTTGGAAAAACCTCGCCGACATCTGCGCTCGCTACCTCAAGAAAGGCTCTAAAGTCTACGTCGAAGGCCGACTCCAGACTCGAGATTGGCAAGGCAAGGACGGACTCAAGCGCTACACCACCGAAATCGTTGCCGAGAACATGATCATGCTCGATGGCCGCGGTCAAGGAGGCGCTCCTACCGGCCCAAGCAACTACCAAGCACCAACTTCTAACCGCGACAGCAACGACATCGTCTACGATAATTTGCCTAGCTCTAATAATAACTCCGACGAAGAAATCAGCGTCGAAAATATTCCCTTTTAAATTTTAATTTAATTTATGACAACTCAACCAATTAAAACTACTAAGACTTGCTGGTTCTGTCAGAATCAATGGGTCGACATCGACTACAAGGATATCGAAAGCTTGAAGAAGTTTACTAACTTCTACGGTCAAATCTTGCCTAAACGCCGCACTGGTGTTTGTGCTGGTCACCAACGTCAGTTGGCCAACGCCGTCAAGCGCGCCCGCATCATGGCTTTGATGATTTTCACTAATCGCTAAAGCTATGTTAGGTCTCACTGAAATCAAGCCAGGCAAAGTCCTCTTGATTAACGCCGAACCTTATGTCGTCGTCAAAGCTGACCATCACAAAATGGGTCGCGGTGGCGCCGTCCTTAAGACTAAGCTCAAGAACATCATTTCCGGTAACGTCGTCGAACGCACTTGGCAAGGCGCTGACCGCGCTGAAGAAGCTGCTGTCGAATACCGCAAAGCCAACTTCCTCTACAAGGACGCGCACGACGCTTACTTAATGGATAATACCAACTACGAACAAGTCAGCATCGGTCTCGATCTGATCGAAGAACAGCTCAAGTTCCTCAAAGAAGAAACCGAAGTTGATGTCCTCTACTTCCAAGACAAGCCAATGGGCATCAAGCTCCCAATCAAAGTCGATCTCCTAGTCACCATGGCTCCTCCAGGCGTCCGCGGCAACTCCGCCGGTAACGTCATGAAGACCGTCGAACTAGAAACCGGCGCCGAACTCCAAGTCCCAATGTTTATTGAATCTGGTGATCTCATCAGAATCAATACTGATAGCGGAGAGTA
>CAYSXQ010000028.1:0-5275 GCA_964435085.1 uncultured Gammaproteobacteria bacterium
GCCAACGAAGAATTAAAAAATTTGGACAGGGCAAAGTCTGAGTTTATCTCCATCGCTTCGCATCAGCTCCGTACACCTCTGACAGTTATCAAAGGCTATGGCTCGATGATGCTCGAAGGTTCCTTTGGTCAGATGCCAGCACCGATTGAAGAAAATGTGAAGAAGATCTATGAATCTAATGAGCGCCTAATCACTCTCGTCGAAGACCTTTTGAATATTAGTCGCATTGAATCTGGTAAGCTGCAATTTAATTTTGAACTGTGCCAGCTTGAAGACATCGTGACGAGTGTCGTCGAAGAATTAACTGTACCGGCTAGCAACAAGGGCTTAGAATTGATTTGGCATGCACCAACTGAGAAATTACCAACTGTTAATATTGATAAGAGTAAGATTAGGCAAGTAGCTATTAATATTATTGATAACGCTATCAAGTACACGCCTAAGGGTAAGATCGAAGTATCTTTGCTTGCGGAAGGGGATAGTGTTAAATTTAGTTCTGTGGACACTGGTCTCGGTATTGCCCATAACGATCTCATTAACCTGTTCAAAAAGTTTTCTCGCGGCGAACACGTCAGTATCTTGCACACGGAAGGCACTGGCCTTGGTCTCTATGTTGGCAAGATGATGATCGAAGCGCATCATGGCAAGATCTGGGCGGCTAGTGACGGCATTGACAAGGGTTCTCAATTTTACTTTACTTTACCTATCAGCAAATAGCTTTTAATTCCTAATTAATAACACTCTACTGTATGAAAATACTCATTATTGAAGATGACAAAATGATTTCTGACATGTACAAGGTCCAATTTGAATTACTGGGTCACGACGTCACTATTTCTGCTAACGGTGCTGAGGGTCTCATCTATCTTGAAATGAATAAGCCCGATCTAGTTCTACTCGACTTAATGATGCCTGTCATGGACGGCTTTGAAGTCTTAGAAAAACTCAAGGTCTTCCAAGAGCGCGACAAATTCCGCGTCTGCGTCCTCTCTAATCTCAGTCAAGAAACAGATATTAGAAAAGTTTTGGATCTGGGCGCTGATGATTTCTTTGTCAAAGCTCAATTCACTCCAGCTGAACTTGCCAAGAAGCTCGGTCTTGCCGACGAAACTAAGTAAAATATTTCTATGAAAAAAATCTGCATCATCGAAGACGAAACCTCTCTGCTGGAAATGTACAAATTAAAATTTACGACTGAGGGCTACGAAGTCATCACAGCAGGGGACGGTGAGGCTGGTCTTGCCGCGATCAAAAGTTCGAAGCCTGATCTAGTTTTGCTTGACCTCGTCATGCCACGCATGGATGGCTTTCAAGTTTTAAAAACTCTACGCGCCGAACCAGAAACAGCTAAGCTCGTCGTCTATATTTTTTCTAATCTCGGACAGAGTTCAGAGATTGATAAGGGGATGGCAGAGGGGGCGAATGGATACTTCGTTAAGTCGAGCTTAACTCCTAGTCAATTAGCTTTGGAGGTTAAAAAAATTCTTAGTTAGGCTAAGAATTTTTTAGTTAGAAAGTATAAAGTTAGAAAGTTAAAAGTTGTGCATTGAAAATATATGACGGCCATTAAAAAATTTGAGGATATCCTCGCTTATCAGAAGGCTGGTCTTCTGGCTTTGGCTGTTTATAAAATATTTAGTAAAAACAGAGACTATGGATTCCGAGATCAGATTTGTAGAGCGGCAGTTTCTGTGATGAATAATATTGCAGAAGGTTTTGAACGGCACACTAACAAGGAATTTATAAATTTTCTCTACATCGCCAAGGGCTCAGCGGGGGAGTTGAGGTCAATGACTTATTTAGCTTACAAATTAGACTACATCACTGAGTCAGAAGCAAACAAAATGATGAGCGAAGCCTTAGAAATATCTCGCTTGATCATGGGTTTAATAAAAGCTCTCAGATAATCTACTTTTAAAACTTTATACTTTCAACTTTCTAACTTTTTAACTGTTTTAGGTCTTGACAAACGCAAAAATCTTTGCTATACTGGTTATATCAAGTAAAACATACCCCGAAATAAAAAGGGCGAAAACAAAAAGACAAACAAAAATCATTGGAAAGCAATCGAGAACTGTTTATCTTCGCCGTGGGTAGCTTAGACAAATCTCGATTGCTTTTTTATTTGATCTCCAAAGCTGTAAAGCACCGGACAAATGAGCAAAGAAAATTACCGCGCTTTAACAATTGAATAAAAATTGCCCTCGACTTGTTAAAATAAAACTAGAGACCTAGTAAGGATAAGCGGGGACAGTGAAATCGGATTAAGGATGATTAAAAATAACTTAAGAGAGGGTATCTTTAATTATCTTTCATCGTAAGACCAAGAACAAAAAATATTTTATAAATTTGCTTAAAGATATAAGCAAGCTAACTGCTCTGCCAAATAGAGAGCACGAAAATAAAAATATGACTACACAAACTATGGGTACTTTGAACAATATTTTACAATCAACATTGCCGCAGAAAGAAATGCCCGCTGAAATAAAAAAAAGTCGGGCGCTAGATATCGCCGACGGCTTACTAATGATCATCTTCGCTTTTGCGATGTACGCACAAATTTATTCTGTCCTCCTCTACGCTATGGACTAAAATGCCTCTAAAATCTAAAATTAAATGTATGTCATCTTGAACACTCACCAAAGACGCTCGCTCGGGCGTCTTTTTAATTTCCAATTTCCAACCTGCCTGCCGGCAGGCAGGTTGGAACTTGGAAATTTGCCCAAAACACCTCCTTTTACTTTTAACTCGATTTGCTATACTATGAGAGACAAATAGCCAAAACTTCCCCCTATGTTTTTAGAAAAATTAGAAATTCAAGGTTTTAAATCTTTTGCCAATAAAAATGAACTAATCTTCCCTGGTTTTTTGAGCGGTGGGAAGCGTGGCATTACGGCTGTAGTCGGTCCCAATGGCTCTGGTAAGTCCAATGTGGCTGATGCCGTACGCTGGGTCATGGGTGAGCAAAGCATGAAGACTTTGCGTGGTAAGAAGTCTGATGACATTATCTTTGCTGGTTCTGATAAGCGCGGTAAGCTCGGCATGGCTGAAGTTTCCCTCTATCTTAATAACGAAGACGGTAGCGCACCTATTGATTATGCTCAATTAGTCATTACTAGGCGCTTATTCCGTGACGGAGCCAGTGAATATATCATTAATGGCGCCCGCGTCCGTCTTTTTGACATCCAGATGCTGCTAGCTAAGGCTAATATCGGTCACAAGACCTATTCGGTCATTGGTCAGGGCATGGTGGAAAGTTTTTTGAACACCTCGCTGTCAGAACGCAAAGAATTCTTTGATGAAGCGACCGGTGTGCGTCAATACCAGATCAAGCGTGATGACGCGCTTAATAAACTGCGCGGGAGTCTTGAGAACCTCGGTCAGAGTCAGATGCTCTTAAATGAAATTGAACCACACCTCAAAACCCTCACCAAACAAGTCGCGAAATTAGAAAAACGCGAGTCTTTGGCTACTGAACTCGCTGCTTTGCAAAAAGATTATTACAGCGGCGCCTGGCAAGAACTCGACCGTCAATTGTCAGCTGTCAACAGCGAATTATTAAATCTCGAAAAAAATAAAGACGACAAAGAGAAGAAGATTGCTGTCGTCAATGACGAGTTATCAACTATTGAACAGGAACAATCAGTCAGCGCTAACTTCGCTGATTTGCAAAGCAAGGTCTCTGATTGGCAAGAAGAAAAATCTCGATTATCTGGCTACTTGGTTAAATTGAACGACTGGCTCGAGCTCAAGAATAGCCAAGTTAATACTGTTGATTTAACGAGTCTGGAAGCCGAAAGACTTAAGCTTAAAGAGTCTTTAGAGTCTATTACTAAGACTATTAACGAGTGGCAGACAGCAAGTGCTAGCGCTGATCATAGTAACGAATGGCAAA
This sequence comes from uncultured Gammaproteobacteria bacterium, assembly GCA_964435085.1. Classification (GTDB taxonomy): domain Bacteria; phylum Patescibacteriota; class Patescibacteriia; order Patescibacteriales; family Patescibacteriaceae; genus UBA917. The sequence goes on from CAYSXQ010000028.1 coordinate 3,896, forward strand.
GTGAAATCCGCCGGCTCTCTGCCGAACACGACCGTTTGTCTAAGGACTACCAGCGTCTCGACGCTTGGCTTGAGATGAAATTGGAAGCTAGTGGTAAATTCGATTTGTCTTTCTTAAATAATCGTCGTAGCGAAATTACTAAGACCAGTGCCGAATTAAAGATTGCTATTATTGAAGATGAGAATTTGATCGCTAGTCAAAGTGCTATTCTGGATAAGCGCCGCGAGGAGCTGCAAGAAATTAAAAATAACTTAATGACCGCCAAGGCTGAGCTCCATCAGTTCGGTTCTGTTGATCAAGAAAAGGTCGTGGCTGAAGTTAGTCAAAGATTAGAACAGTCCCTGAGCAAGCTAAGCTCCGTCGATCAAGAAGAAGATCTGACTAAGATCAAAAATATTTTAGCTGAGATTAAACTTGATCTCGAGAAAGTTTTGTCACTCTCAACTGGTCAGGATTTCCGCGAGAAAATCAATCGTTTACAAAGCCAAGTTACGCACTACGGTGATAAACAAGAAGAGCTTTTGCATCAGATCAGTGGTCTGCAATCAGAATTGTCTATCGCTCAATCTCGTCTGCGTGCCAGTCGCGACAAAGACAGTCAGCTTGCTCGCGAAGCTATTGATGTTGAGAATAAATTAAAACAAGCCGAAGATAAATTTGACGCTAGTGAGGTACGTGTCAGCCAAGCTGGCATTACCGAGAAGATTAAGCCAATCGAAAGCGAGCTTGCTGACTTGCGCGCCAAACTTTCAGCTTGGCAAATCAAGCAATCAGAAATCCGTGTCGAATTATCTTCTAGTCAGTCCAAAGCTAATGAATACAGAAATTCTCTCAATCACTTAGAACAAGAAATTAACCAAGCTAAACTACACCGCGCTCGTTATGAAGCTAGACTGGAAAGTGCTCAGCAAGCCCTGCAGAGCGTGCTTGGTTCTGAACTCTCTCTTGAGTTAGTGAATAAGGCTCAGGCCAAAACTGAAGCTGATATCACTTCTTTGGCTAATAGCATTAGCGAAGCACAAAGCAAACTCAGGCTCTTTAATGAAGAGCAAGAAAAGAAGCGTCAGCATCTCTTGAATCTCCAGCGCAATTTGCATAGTCTACAAAACGAAGCCAATCAACTAAGTAACCAGCTAAACGAATTAAAAATCAAAGCTGCTCGTCTCGAAACTAAGCTTGAAGACTTGGAAAACGAAATCCGCACTGACTTCGGTGATCTTAATATCATCAAGCAGCACAAGGTTACTGATCAGATCGACAGAAGCGAAGCTCTTTCTCGCATCAAAAATCTCCGTCACCAATTAGATCTTATCGGCGGCATTGATCCAGAAGTAGAGAAGGAATACAAGGAAACTAAAGACCGTTTTGACTTTCTAGACC
>CAYSXQ010000029.1:0-2638 GCA_964435085.1 uncultured Gammaproteobacteria bacterium
CTAGCAAAGTAGTCATCAAAGTCAGCAGCCAGCTTCCAATCAGTATTAAGTACTAAGGCTAAGTTTGACTGGAGATTATAATTATCTAAATCACGACGGGTTAGGCTGGAGCTACCAGCGATAACAGTCATTTGCTTATCAGCTTTGCTCCGAGCAATAATCATTTGAGCAGTTGCGGCACTTGCCCACTTAAGCTTAATAGAGCGATGAGAAGCAAGGCTTAGCTTCTCGGCACTAGCCAAATTAACACGGCTAGTCTTAGTAGGGTCAAGCAGCACTTGAATCAAAACACCCTTATCAGCACTAGCGAGTAGTGCGGAGATGATCGCTTGGTCAGACAAATAGTTGCTGGCGATTTTTAGCTCATCACCAGACTCTAGCTTATTAATACTATCTAATATAGCAAGCTTAACTCGCTGCTCAGTTAATAATTTAACTTTGGCATAGCGGTTAGTTGCAGGCGGCGCTTGATTAAGTAAATTAAGCGGTAGGGAGTAGAGCGAATTATGAGACAAGCGAGCAAGAGCTGACTCTGATTGATAGACAGACTCGGCTAATGGACCACGAACTGAGACAGCCAGGTCGCCCGCACTGATGATACTGACTAGCTGACCAAGATGATCAGCTACAAAAACCTTTCGTTCATTAGCCTTAAAATTAAGATAAGCTAAGCGACTACGTAGCGTCGAGCGAGATGAGCCTGACTCATCCCAAGGGTTAGCAAACCAAGTATAGCGAGGATTATTACCAAGCCAAGCAACAAAAGCTCGCCACCAGGCACTGTAATAAGGATTGGAGTCTGGCAGACTAGCCAGATCAGTGACGATGACATTAATGCCAGCCGTTCTCAAGCTCTCCAAATAAGCGTTATTAGAGCCACCATAAAGAGTATTAAAAGGGTCAGTGATGAAGTCAATCTTCAAATCAGGACTAGCGGCTTTCTTAGCTACTAGGCGCTTGGTCAACTCGGAACTAAAATTTTTATTAGCTGGTGAGTAGTCATTGAAGACAGCTTGATCAAGCAAGATGTATTGACTAGCCTCAGCAATGTGCTGGTAGATTTGGTCAATAATCAACGCTGGACTAGTACTAGTAAGGCTAGGCGCCCCGACAAGCAGCTTAAAATCTGACTCATTAACAATGTACTCGGCACTAGCGAAGTCTAGTCCACCAGGCAAAGGCTTGTAGTGGTGATAGAAGCCGAGAGCCATAACAAAGAGCAAACAAGGGAAAAGAAAAAAGACCAATCGAGATTTGAAACGATAACCTTGATCTTTTAGTGATTGCTCTCTTTCTAATTCATTTAATAACATGCGACTTGACTGACACTAATTACTGAGCAGCTTCACTTTTAGTGAGGGAGATGGGTCCAACATTAACAATAATATTTTGGCTAGGACGATAGATAATTGCTCGATCAGGATAAATCAAAATTCGATCACCCAAAGCAGCGTCCTTAAAAAAAGGCTCAGTCGCCTTGATAGCTAAAGCAGCTTCGTCAACAATAGCAAAGTTTGGCTTAGCATCACTAAGAATAATTAATCGACCAAGCGCCGCCAAAACCTCATCTGGACTGCTAGGGATTTTATTAACAGCAACAGAATCAGAAGCAGAAGAGCTAATGACAGAATTTTCAATAGCCGCGGACTGATTTAAAATTAAATAAGCACTAGCACCAACTAAAATAGCTAGTAAAAGAATAATTGGCCACCATTTAAATGGATTTGAAGCAGACTGTTCCACCTTAGGTCTAGTCATAAAATTAAACTTAGGCACTATTTAGTACCGATAATAATTAGAGCATCAGCCTGACTAGAAGCTTCTCCGAGAGAGAGGTTAGTCACAGCAGTAAGACCTAATTCAGATTCCAATTTAGAGACATCTTTACCAGAAAGATTAATTAAAGTTGTTTCAGAATAAGTATCATTAGCAGCGTTACCGATGGCGAGCACCTTATAACCCTTAGCCAGCATCTTAGTCTGCCAAACCTTAGCCTGACCAGCGATAGCTGTACCGTTTCTAATTTCTAGAGTCTTCACCACCTCTGACTTAGACTCTGAAGTAGCAGAGCCGCTGGCACTAGCGTCGATAGCTGGCGTAGAACTAGCGGTAGAGCCAGGCACATCAGATAGATTGCCAGCGCCGACCATGTTAACAATTTTATCCTCACTAACACGAAAGAGAATAGCTCGATCACGGAAAATAAGCATCTTGTCACCGTTAATCGCATTAGCCAAGAAGGCGCTGCGAGTTGTAGTTGAATCTAAATCTTTGACTGTGGCAATAGTAGGAGTATCTGATGGCAAGACAATGATTTGTTGCAAACGAGCAATAAGGTCTCCGTCATTAGTAATTTCGCGCTTAGTCTGACTACGCTTCTTCTCTTCCTGAAGATTGAAATTTTCTAACTTCAAAGCCTTAAGCTGACGAAACTGAAGAACTACGCCAGCTCCACTAGCGATAAATAAAATACCAAAGAGCCAGGCTGCAATAATTGATTTAGACATAGCATTTGAGGACGAAGCGCCCAGACCATTTGGACTAATGACGCGGTTGTTACTTTGATTATTAATCATTTTGGATTACTTTTAAGATTTTTATCCTACTTAATGATAGAACATTGGGGCAAATTGGGCAA
>CAYSXQ010000029.1:2738-4748 GCA_964435085.1 uncultured Gammaproteobacteria bacterium
ATAGACAAGCCTAAAGCTCCCATAATGACACCAAAGGAAATAAGGGAAGAAATGTGAACATGGACGATGCCGAGGAGCATCTTAAGACCGATGAAAAAGAGAATAAAGGCTAAACCCTTTTGCAAATGATGAAAGCGCTTCAGAACGCTTTCGATGAGGAAAAATAGCGAACGCAAACCCATGATAGCAAAGATATTAGACGTGAAGACGATGAAAAGGTTTTGCGAGATAGAGAAGACGGCCGGAATGGAATCGATAGCAAAGACAATGTCAGTCGCCTCAACCAAGAGCACGACCATGAAGAGTGAAGTGAAATAGGTTTTGCCATGTTCGCGAAACAAGAATTTGCCACCATGATGATTGGCTGTAAAAGGTAAGAAACGCTTAGCAAGCAAGACAATCTTATTTTCACCATAATCAATATGCTCTTCTTGCTTGTCAGCCAGTAGTTTAATAGCAGTGTAGACCAAGAAGGCACCAAAGATATAGAGCACCCAGAAAAACTGATGAATAATAAAAGCGCCAGCACTGATAAATATTGCTCGGCAAACAATAGCACCCATAATCCCCCAGAATAAAGCGCGGTGATGATAAGCCTCTTCGAGCTTGAAATAACTAAAGATCAGCATGATGACAAAGAGATTGTCGACTGACAACATCTTCTCAGTCACATAGGCGCTTAAGAATTCAATAGCTAGATTTTGACCAAGAAAATAATAAATTAATCCAGAAAAACCTAGAGATACTGCCACCCAAAAAGCTGATTGCCAGGCAGCTTCTTTAGGACTAATGCGATGGCTTTTTTTATTAAAGTAGCCGAGATCAAGGATCAGAAAAGCGATAATAATAACAGAAAATAAAATACCCAAGTAACCTTCAACTGACATAGATTATATTATAGATTAACGGGTAAGGATGTCTTCCGCTTTATTAAGATCTTTCTTGAGTTGTTTGAGAATTAATTTTTCTTCAATGGTTAAAGCTCTGGTAGCACTAGCTCGATGCAGCACCTCAACCTGCTTCCACATATTCTCTCGCAGTAATTCAAAGGCCTGAGAAACCTTCTTACTGGAAACAGCAGACCTAGGACGAACAGCTGGACGTAATGCCAAGAATTTGTGAGCGCCGTACCAAATACCCCAGATAAATAAGACAACTAAGCAGAAGAGTAGCAAGAAAGGCAAGACTTTAGCAAGTAAGTTAATAAAGACCGATAGACTGTCAGCGGTGGCAGGCTTAGCTGCCTGAGTAAGTTTGGCTGTGGTAGCAAAAGGAATTACAGCTGAAATGTAGTTACCAGCCTTATCAAAAGCCTTAATCTTTAGGGTATAGGCAGCACCACTGAGCTTAGGAGTCTCATAACGATGTGAACCGTCGTCACGCCAGACTTGAGGGGCCTCATCATTGATTTGCAGTTCATAATAATCAATACCTGACAAACTGTCAGCGGCAGTGATCAAGAACTTAGCGCTTTGCTTATCAGCTCGGTCTGCATCCAGTTCTAAGACCTGTAAATCAGTAGGCTGAGTTTGGTCGATATTGACAGCATAGTGAGCAATGGCACCCCAACCGACCTTGTTCTTGATTTGAGCGTGGAAGTAATAAGTACCATCAGCCTGCTTATCAAAAGACTTCTGATTGACAGGAGAAGTATAGCTGATACTAGGAGTGGAGTTTGGTGACTGGTCATAGAGCAGCTTTAACTCAGTCGTGCCAGCTGGTAGATTCCAAGTGAAGCTAGGATTAGGGTTAGCGTACCACTTAGTCTGATCGGCATGAGTTGGTGAAGACAGAGCTAGACGCCCGGGTAATTCATTGGCTATTTTTTCGATTATTTCTTTTGGATCAACAGGCTTCTCAGGCACAACAGGAGCTTCATCAGCCTTAGCCGTCAGAGTCAACTTAGCTGAGCCAGTCCCCTGGAGGACATTGGTGCCGAGACCGTCACTAGCGCGCACAGCAGCTGAGCCCAGACTAATAGTAGCAGCGCCAGGCTTCTTGACGCGAAAG
>CAYSXQ010000030.1:0-4661 GCA_964435085.1 uncultured Gammaproteobacteria bacterium
TTGAGCGTATTTGTTGTGTTTAATTTTTTTAACCATACAGTAAAGTAAAAAGTAAAATCTAAAAAGTAAAAAGAAATAAATATTCTGACAAGGTGGTCTAAGCTATCTTTTTACTTTTTTAACGACTAACGACAATCATTGATTTCTTAGTAGGATCTTGGACTTCATGATCACCAGTTGGATAGTCAACGACAGCGGACAGTAAGCGGACAGCAGGATAACGATAATGCTCGCCATTTCTAGTACCAGGATCATTAGTAATAAACTCGTCAGTGTTCGGGTCATAGCCCAGCACCACTATCATGTGCGTAGTCGGACCAGGTGCTGTGAAATTAGGATTTTTGAGCAGGCGGCCGTTAGCTGGCAGAAGTATTAGACGACCGTTACTGAGAGCGGAGATAATCTTTGATTTACTAACATTAGCATCAACTTGAGCTTGCTCATAGCCAAAATAACCGACGAATAAACGATTCAAAGTGTCAGCAGTATCAGTATCAACAGCTTCACCATAGTTCTTTAGCTCGTAGTTACCCATAGCCACGATTTCTTTCTTGGCAGTCAGCTTGTCTAATTTCAAATCACGTGCCCAATAGACAGCCATCAAAGTCGCTGCTTCTTCACAACCGTTTTCTTGGAGTGGATCAGACCACTCGCCGCTCGGAGCTTGAGAAGTAAAAGGTACGCCGCTAATTAAAATTACCGGAGACAACTTAAGCGTCGGCACAGACGAAGTGACAACTGGAGTACTAATTGAACTAGTGACAACTTTGATAGGACTAGAAGTACTGACTACAGCGTCGATGGTACTCGGCACTGGAGCGACTACTGGCGAAGTGGTAGTAGTGATAGTAGTTGTCACAACAGAGGAGATTGCTTGAGGCTGAACAGTTTCATCAGAAAGATGATTAGACCAAAACCAAAGACTAGCTAATGCAATTACACTGATAAGGGAAATGGATATTAGAGTGATGGCTATAGCTTTGAACATGAAGGTAATTATTTTTTCTAAATAGCTTTAACAATAACCCCCGCCCCAATCAACTCCTCGCCGATAAAAATAACGGCCAGCTGCCCTGGAGTCACTGCTCGTTGCTTGTCAGCAAAATTAACTATAATCTCGCCAGCAGTATCTAACTTCAGAGTAGCACTGATTGGCTCATGATGATAGCGAATGACCACTTCGACTTCAGCTGGTAATTCAAGTGATTGACTAACCCAGCTCAGATCATTGATGATGCAACCATTGCGCCAGAGTAATTCATCAAAAGGATCACTAGATACAAGCAGCTGATTAGTGCTGAGATTTTTATCAACAACATAGTATGGTCCGCCAGCCAAGTTACCAATACCCTCTCTTTGACCGATAGTGTAAAAAGGCAAGCCGACATGTTCACCTAGCACTTCCCCATCGTGATTAATAATTTCGCCAGGAACTTGCTTGATACGAGTTCGTAAAAATTCTTTGATATCAATTTTGCCAACGAAGCAGATGCCTTGCGAATCTTTTTTAGTGGCAGTAGGCAGCTTAAAATCAAGAGCCAACTTTCTGACTTCTGATTTAGGCATAGCGCCGAGCGGAAAGAGAGCGTGTGATAATTCGTGTTGACCTAAGCGACAGAGGAAATAACTTTGATCTTTAGCAGGGTCAATACCTTTCTTTAATTTGAAAATCCCCTTGTCTTCGACGACTTGCGCGTAGTGGCCAGTAGCCACCAAGTCAGCGCCGAGTTTCAAGGCACGGTCAAGAAATAATTTGAATTTAATCTCCCGATTGCACATGACATCAGGATTAGGCGTGCGCCCAGCTTCGTATTCGGCGAAGAAATAGTCTAAGACCTTAGATTTGTATTCGGCTTCAAAATTCCAGACGTAGAATGGAATATTGAGCTGGTCAGCGACCGCCCGAGCATCAGCCGTGTCTTCGGCTAGATTGCAACAACCAGCAAAATCAGCGCTCCAATTCTGCATAAAGACGCCGATTACGTCATAACCAGCTTGAACCAAAAGGGCGGCAGTGACCGAGGAATCAACACCTCCAGACAAGCCGACAAAGACTTTCTGCTGCTTAATAGACTGAGAAACAGTGCCAGTGGCAACTTCAATATTAGTGCTTTTTTTGTTATTTTTAGCCATATTTGCTGAGTATGGCAGATATCCTAAAATTTTTCAAGTTTGACAATATGCCCATAAAGTGATATAGTTTAGGGATAATAGTCCTTTATTAAAAATTCTGGGGGTTTCTTGATGAAAAGCTTTACAAACAAACTTGTTGCAGGACTAAGAGTCCTGTTTGGTACAGTATGCGTAGCAATTCTTGTAACGTGGGCAGTAAATCAGATCAATAGTCAACCTAGTAGCCTTGAGCCGCTGACGATTCATATAAAGCCTGGTCAACCATTACCGCCAATTAGCTCTTTCGCTGGTAAGAACATCACTATGACTAAGCATGGCGACACCACTGACGTCCGTAGAAATGTGTGTATCGGCAGCGACGATTGCGAAGTGATAATGACTCAAGCTGCGGCTATTCCAAAGGAGGAGTTGGTCGCTATAATCATTCAGGATCATTAAGATCCACAAAAATAAAAAAGGGTTCTTTAATTAGAACCCTTTTAATTTTGTTTAAACCAGATAGTAATTATCCATTCTTAATCGACGACTAGCGACAGTTTTAATATCAGTGCTTGTGTGCTGTTCATCTGTACGTAATTCTTGATATTCATCCGTCCTTGTAATTAGCTCACTAATATCGTCGTAAACTAAGTACAAAGTATTTGTATCTGGGTCTAATTCCAGGTAAGCGACAGAAACAGTGTGACCAGCAATCTCTAGATTACCAGTATCAATCATAATTCTAGGAATTATTTTATCAAACTGATCACCTTCCGAAAAACGCAAGCCTCTAGACTCTTCTAAACAAAGACTTTCGACAATATTCAGTACTTTAGATGTAATATTTAAGTAATGTACGATATATCTTTTTACACAGCCCTTCAAAATATCTTCTAGCTTAACAGCATTGTCAACAATTTCATAACTTAAGCTACTTCTACTAATAGAAAAATTATCGATACGAAAACTTATATACTTACCCATAAGACTCTCGACACGAGACTGCTCATCAGTAAGAAATCCGATAGCCAGTAAGGCTTTTCTAGTTGATTCTGAATAAAAATTCATAATTACTACTCCTATAAATAATTGGAAATGTAAAAGGACACGAATTGAAACTACAATATTATCATAAAATTGTCAAACAAAAACCGCCCAGAGGCGGTTTTTATCATTGGTCGGGGTGCAGGGAATTGAACCCTGTCGACATGCTCCCAAAGCATGCGTACTACCGGTATACGACACCCCGTATATATTTAATTGTCTTGTGCCGAGAGTCAGAATCGAACTGACGACACAGCGCTCTTCAGGCGCTTGCTCTACCACTGAGCTACCCCGGCGGGTCAATTAGCAATTAACAATTATAAATTATCAATGTCGTGAAAAGCACCCTAATTGATAATTGTTAATTGTTAATTGCTAATTGTCTGTGTTGCGGGGATCGGATTCGAACCGATGACCTCCAGGTTATGGGCCTGGCGAGCTGCCAACTGCTCTACCCCGCTAAGTAATTATTCTAAAGTCTGAAAGTCGTAAGTCTAAAGTCCTGTAACTTGAGGGCTTTCGACTTTTGACTTTGGACTTTCGACTCGTCTAATGTTTTTCAAAATAAAATACAGCCACAAGTACAATCCGATGTTCTCTACCCAAATGCTGTACTCGACTGCGTTTTCTATGCCGACAAATAACCAGTTAAAGAAAATACCGATAACGAAAACATCGATTAAAGTCTTTACAGCATAAACTAATAACAGCGAATTGTAAACCTGATAATAGCTTAGGCTAACTTTGCTTTTCCTCGCTAGCCAGCCAACAAATTTGGCGACGTAGACAGTGACATAGAGATGGTAAGCTACAAATAAAATAAAGATACCAAGGATAGTCAAAAAGAAATTAGCAGTCACATAAGAATTCAGCCAATTGATAGCTGGTCCAAAGGATAGATCAAGCGCTCCATTCATGCTTAATTGAGCAAGATAAGGTGTCAGATCTAGCGTGCTAAGATTTTTAAGGAAAGTGCTTATAGCTGGCAGCAAGGTAGCTAGAGAGATGATAAAAGTAAGCACTAGCTTCCAATTGAGTCGCTCTTGTTCTAATTGCAGAAAGCTAATAAACTCTTGGTACTTATTCATTTTAATTAGTCATTAACAGACTAGTGGGCAATGGAAGAGTTCCTGCCTGCCGGCAGGCAGGGAACTTCCGACCTCTTCGATATGAACGAACAGATTTTCGCCGGTGGGCAATGGAAGAGTTGAACTTCCGACCTCCACATTATCAGTGTGGCGCTCTAACCAACTGAGCTAATTGCCCTTGTATAATACGAAATTATAACAAAAAAGGACTGTTCTCACAAATATTAAGACCAATCCTTTTCTTCAAATAGGCCCATAATCTATTTGTGTATAAATATAAATAACTTTGGTGTCTGACAAGCGCTAATTCTCCACCCATCGGTTGATGGGCCGACCTTTCCTTATATAAGTTACCATTGCTGGCAAAGTATTGAGGAATTTCTCCCTAGAAAGGAGGTGATCCATCCACAGCTTCCG
>CAYSXQ010000031.1:0-2689 GCA_964435085.1 uncultured Gammaproteobacteria bacterium
AATTACTCAAACCTAACAAAACGAATCCTCCTATTCACCCACTTCAATCCGTCCGCCACCACCGCGCTCGCTAGTGCCAAAGCGAGGACCCAGAGCCACTCTCGACCATCCAAAGGCACAGTTTCAAAGGCCTTATTTAGCGGAGTATAGAGAATAGCTAGCGTCGCAAGCAGAGACAAAAGCGACGCCCCTACCAAGTATTTATTAACCAAGAGTGACCTACCAAAGATCCCTTGGCGGAAACTACGGAAGCTAAAGGCGCCCACAATTTCTAAGACAATCAAAGTCACCAAAGTCAAACTACGCGCACTTTCCATACTCTGCCCCCAGACATTGTAGCTAAACCAAAAAGTCACCAAGGACAAAGCAGTCATACCGAGCGCCGACGCTATGAGAGCCAGTATCGTATCACGCGTCAGTACCTGAGCATTCTTGCGTGGCAGCTCATTCATAATATCCATCGAGGCTTTATTAAACCCAAGCGTAATAGCCGGCAAATTATCCGTCACCAAATTCATAAACAAAATCTGCAGAGCAAGTAGCATCGGCACCGGCCAACCCCAAATCGGAGCGAGCAATACCCCGATAAAAACAATAGACAGCTGCGCATAATTACACGACAACTGATAAGAAGTAAATTTCCTAATATTATTAAATATCGATCGCCCTTCAGCAATCGCCACTACAATGGTAGCAAAGTTATCATCTTTCAAAATCAAATCCGCCACACTTCTCGACACATCAGTCCCATTGATACCCATAGCGACACCAATCTGCGCTTCCTTCAGCGCCGGACTATCATTAATCCCGTCACCAGTCATGGTTACGACTTCACCAGCTGCTTTAAGTGCACGCACTATGCGTAGTTTATGCTCAGGCTTCACCCGCGCAAAGATATTTATTTCTCCTACTTTCAAAGCTAGCTCTTCATCAGATAAATTATCTAATTCCTCACCGCTCACCACCCTTTCAGTAGAAAGTCCAATCTGCTTCGCAATCGACATCGCTGTCATCAAATTATCCCCCGTAATCATCTTGACGCTAATCCCCGCCTTCCGACACACAGCGAGTGCCTCCCGCACACCCTCACGTGGCGAATCTTCAATTGCTACCAAGCCCAAATAGACTAGCTCATTTTCCAATTCACCACCCTCAGCCTTTTTGTAAGCGAGCACCATCGTGCGATAAGCTTGATTAGCAAGCTCCTCCCACTGCTTAATAATCGCTGAACGCTCACTTGCTTCCATCTTGACCTTGTGTCCGTCTTTAATCACATACTCGCACTTAGCGAGCACTATCTCCGGCGCTCCCTTGGCATACACCGTCCGCTCACCAGCTTCTTCCACCAAAACCGACATCATCTTGCGCTTCGAATCAAAAGGCAATTCCTCCAGTCGCTCCACCACATAGTCCTCCTTAAAGACACCTGCCTTGGCCGCCATTACTAGTAGTGACGCCTCAGTCGGCATACCACTAATCTCATAAGCACCCTCGGTTTTCAATTTAATTCTCGCGTCATTACATAAGACAGCACATTTAAGCAAAGTCTTAGCTGCCTCTTCATTTTTCATTGTCACGCTCTTACCACCAAGTACAAATTCACCAGCCGCCTCATAGCCAGCACCTTTTACTTCATAGCTACTAGCTCCACACAATATTTTCTTGACTGTCATCTCTCCTTTCGTAATCGTTCCTGTCTTGTCCGCGCAAATCACTGTCGTCTCGCCCAGCGTTTCAATAATCGACATTCTATTCACAATCGCGTTTTTCTGCGCCATACGATAAGCTCCGAGCGACAATGTTGTCGTCAAAACCACCGGTAGACCTTCAGGGAAAGCTGACACCGAGAGCGCAATCACCAAAATCAAAGCATTAATAATCAACTCTTGATTAACCTCAGCGCCAAAGAGCATCACCACGCCAGACATCAACGACACGCTTACACCAACTATCGCCATCACTTTAGCAATCCGATTAATCTTCTCCTGTAGTGGTAAAGTTTTTTCAACTGCCGAAATCAATTTGGCAATCTTACCAAATTTAGTATTCATACCTGTGTGCAACACCTGCGCCACACATTTACCATTAACTACAAATGATCCAGCAAAGAGCAGATTCTCATCACCACTCTTAGCTGATCCATCAGCAACCATCTTTGTCACCTCCTTAGCTTCACCAGTCAAAAAAGCCTCATTAACCAAGAAGCTCGTCGCTTCAATGAGTACCGCATCAGCCGGCACGCGTTCTCCTGTCCGCAAACTAATAATATCTCCAGGTACCAATTCTCTCGCTGGCACAAGCAAAGTCTCACCACCCCGCAACACCGTCGCCATCTGCGTAATCATTTTTTTCAAATATTCGATCGCCTTTTCCGCCTTATACTCCTGCACAAAACTCGTCCCAATCACCATTAAGATCACAGTCAAAATAGTATAAGAAGTCAGACCCTTCCCCACCGCAAAAGAAATAATCATTGCCACTACCAGCAAATAGATAATAAAATTACCCTTAATCTGACGCCACAAAATATTCCAAACACTAGTCGCTCCAGTGCTATTTATTTCATTAAACCCATACTGCCCCAGCAACTTTTGTGCTTGATTAGCCGTTAAACCCGAAGCGTGTTTGATCATAGTCTTTAAAATTATTTATTGTCATTATACCATTTATCCTGTCTATCTAAAAATAA
>CAYSXQ010000031.1:2789-4594 GCA_964435085.1 uncultured Gammaproteobacteria bacterium
TCACAATAAACACCAATCGCCTCCTTCATAAATTTGGCAAGGCCCTTATGAAATTTCTCATAATAGGCAGAAAATCTCGGATCATCATAGTACATATTTCCCAAACCTCTATACATCACTAGATTTGGTTCATAAAAAGTTCTTAAGCCCTCATAATGTTTAGCAATCAATTTCTGTACCTCCGGTGAACTAGCGCCGCCAGGCATAGCCGCCACAATCTCCTTCATCAATTTCTCACCTTCCTCCTTAATTCTCTCCCAATCAGTCTTACTAAATTTCTTCACCCGTTCTTGTGACTGCCTATAGAGATCAGACTCACCCCAACGTTCTTTCGCCTCCTGAGCATACTTATCCTTACTATCCATCACCAAAGATAAACCGCCCACTCGTTTGAGAAACTTCGATAATTCCTGCAAATTACCCTCCTTGTCTTCCGGTAAATTATCTTCACAAAAAATCTCCGCTCGCTCCAGAGCCTCTTCAAATTTGCGCTTACCACCACTAGCAAGCACCACCAAACTCGAACGCGCATCGTCTTTATTAGCCTCACGCTTCACTAGTCCAATCTTCTCCATTGGCAGCAGCAACCTAGTCACCCCAGAAGCAGTCAGCCCAACCCGCTCAGCTAGATCAATACGACGCAACTTACCGTCAGCAGCCGCAAGTTCATAGAGGATAATAAATTCATTGAGCGACACTCCTCCCAGAGCGGCATCAAGACGCCGAGTGAGCACTGTCTGCACCTTGGTCATATTGATTAAAAACTTCACAGCTTCACTATACTTTTTCATATTCTAAATTAGTTGATTAATACTTGATAAGTCAAGCATATAGCAAGCAATGATTTTTGTCAAGTCTATCAACCAACAGAGACTTACGACTTACGACTTTTGACTTTAGACTTTCGTCCTCCCCTAGCCAATTCCTCCAATCTAGTCTATATTACCAATAATAATCCAACTTCTATGCGCATCCTTATCGAAATCTCTGCCCGTCACCTCCACCTCTCTCAAGCCGACCTTGAACTACTTTTTGGCACCGGCTATCAGCTTACTGTCAAACAAATGATTAGCCAGCCAACCCAATTTGCCGCCACAGAAACTGTCGAGCTCATCGGACCCAAAGGCTCTACGAGCGCCCGCATCATCGGACCAGTTCGCGAGCACACCCAAGTTGAGCTAAGCAGCACCGAGTGTCGGCTCCTAGGCATCACCGCCCCTCTACGCCTATCAGGCCACTTAGACGGCAGCAGCAGCCTCAAATTAGTTGGCCCAGCCGGAGAACTGACGATCAACGAAGGCGTCATTATCAGTCATCGCCACCTCCACATCACCACCAGCGAAGCCGAGCGCAACAATTTAAGCAATAATCAAGTTGTCCAAATAAAAATCTCTGGCCCCCGTGGCGGCATCCTCGACCAAGTCATCGTCCGCGCCACCGACAATTCCCAGCTCGCCCTCCACCTCGATACCGACGAAGCCAACGCCCTCGGCATCACACCGGACAATAACTTTGGCGAGCTAATTATTTAAATAAATAAAAGCCCCTTGCATCACAAGTGGGCTTTTTAAAAATACTTCGTAGCCATTCAGAGCAGACAGACAGAAATGGTCAATAAGCCATAATCATCACATCGAGCAGTCAAATCCTTATACCTCTTATCAGAATAAGACCAACAACAAGCCTTTAGCAATTCACCGGGCTCGGTCTTACGCTCCGGTCCAAAGCCAAACATCTCATTGAACTTGAGAAATTCCTCAGTTTTATTCATCGCATTCCTCCTTGCTGATATTAATAAAGAACAT
>CAYSXQ010000032.1:0-1946 GCA_964435085.1 uncultured Gammaproteobacteria bacterium
AAATATCTCAAAGAAAAAGCCGAACAGTAAGTTCGGCTTTTTTGTAGGCCTTTAATTATTTAAAGGCTCTGATGTTATTGATGGTAGCGACGTGGTTGCCGTCAGTGTCAGTGATGACGATGGCGTCACCGGAGACATGGGCAACAGTTAGCTCGTTATTGAATGAGTCAGCGAGTAAATCTTGCTTGGACTTTTGATCTTGGATCATAGACTTCCTTATGATTGTGACTGTAAAGTACTTGATTTTGCCAAATAGATGGCAAGGGCGATAGAAGCGAGGCAGATAGAAACATCAGCCAAATTGAAGACGGTGAAGTATTGAAGATGAATATAATCAATAACTCCGCCATAGACAAAGCGATCTATGAGGTTATTTATAGCATTTATTAGCATAATTGTCAATAGTAGGGCGACTTGACTTTGCTTATTTTTGATAGAAATTAGCCAATAATAGCCTAAAATTAGTATTAGAGCGCTAATGGCAGCAGTTAGTAACTGGCCTGAGAGTGGTAAGGAAAAGGCGATATTCTTATTAATGGCTAGACTTAATTTAAGGCCTGGAAAGACGGGGTATTCTTTAAATTGCCAGATTTGGAGGGCAGCGGCCTTGGCTAGACGGTCAGCGGCCAACAAAAAAAAGGCAATTACTAAAACTGCCTTTTCTTTGGAGTTAAATGACATATTAGCTATTTTGTTGGAGTTTGTTTTTGCAGTCGATACAGGCGCTGGAGAAAGGTCGGATGAGGAGGCGCTTGGTGTCGATAGGTTTTTGGCAATATTTGCAGATGCCGTATTCACCCTTCTCCATCTTAGCTAGAGCTGAATTAATGTCTTTGAGAGTGCTTTCGAGGACGCGTTCGGTTTCGATATTAGTGCTGTATTGATTGACTTCTTGAGCATTGTCATCGCTGTGATCACCATAGCTAGGGAATTCAGATTTGTCGGAGTTAGCAAAAGAAGCAAGCTCTTGTTCGAGCTGAGCCTTGCGAGTAAGGAGGTCGGTTTTGATTTGATCTAGAGTAGCTTGGTCCATATGATTAGCTTTAGAGAATATATAATAAGTGTAGGACTAAAAAAGTCAAAAGTCAAAGCTTGTGGGTAATGATTACTAGTTGAAATGATATCCCACTCCGCTCCTTTGGGGGAGCTACGCGGGACGACCTAAAGGTCGCTTTACCAGTCGTTCTTCTTGAGTCCTTTCGCGGCGGCGTCGACTTGGGCTTCGTGTTTGGAGGAGCCGGAGCCAGTTGCTACTAATTTGTCTTTGATGTAGGCGCCGACTTCGAAGGTTTTGTCGTGGTCGGGACCGAATTCGCGGATGACTTCGTAGTGTGGGGTGATGTTGTAGATCTCTTGAGCTTTTTCTTGGAATTTGGATTTAGGATCTTGGTAGAGGGCGTTTTCTAAAATGTAATCAAGCTTGCTGATGATATTGTTGGTGATGAAGACTTTGGCAACTTCGAGGCCTTGGTCGAGGTAGATGGCACCGATGACGGATTCGACGGAGTTAGCCAGGATGTACTGACGAGCCTTGGTGTTTTTGTCTTTGGCTTCGCCTTTGGAGAGGTAGAGATAGTCTTCGAGTTTGAGTTCAGTAGCAACGTCAGCGAGGGTCTTGGCATTGACGAGGCTTGCTCGCCAATCAGTCATGACGCCTTCGCTTTCATTAGGGAAACGGTTGTAGAGGTATTCGGTGACGATGATTTCGAGGACAGCGTCGCCGAGGAACTCTAAGCGCTCATTGTGACCAAGAGGGAAGCTAGGATGTTCGTTTAAATAAGAACGATGAACCATGGCTTGTTGGAGCAATTTGATGTCAGTGAATTTGAGGTTGAGTTCTTTGGCAAGGATGTTGAGATCTTCCATAGGAAGAGGATTGTTGGTTATTAATTAGTGATTGAACCAATCAACAATTAATAAACAGCAATTAATTAGATTAATTATTT
>CAYSXQ010000033.1:0-1708 GCA_964435085.1 uncultured Gammaproteobacteria bacterium
ATAAGCAATCGTCGTTCAATGGATAGGACGCAAGCTTGCGGAGCTTGCAATGTAGGTTCGATTCCTACCGATTGCACCATAATAAAATCTATGAACAATAACAAACTGTGGTTTGTAGCCAAAACCTACGGCTGGGGCTGGACGCCGGCTACTTGGCAGGGTTGGGCGGTGCTTGCCGTCTATATTGTTTTAGTGACGCTTTTTTCTTTGACTATTGATGAATATTCTCAGTCGCGAGAAGTGGTTTTTACTTTTTTGTTGCCGATCTTCTTGTTAACTATTACTTTGATTCGTATTTGTTATGCAAAGGGGGAGAAGCCTAGTTGGCGATGGGGTAATAAAAAATAATTCTTTTTACTTTTTAGATTTTACTTTTAACTTTATTTTATGATCAAAGATTTTGCAAAATTTTTACGGGAGTTTAATATTGTCACGATGGCTATTGCCTTTGTCATGGGTACTGCTAGCACGGCTTTGGTTAATTCCTTGGTCAAAGATATTGTCATGCCTTTGCTTGCTCCCTTGCTGTCTGGTGATGAGTGGCGTAGTGCGGTGTGGCACTGGGGTTCGATTAATCTGCCTTATGGCTCCTTTCTTGCTGAGCTCATCAACTTTGTGATTTTGGCTTTTGTAGTCTTTGTGGTGGCGACAAAGTTATTTAAAATGGAGTCAATTCCGAAGAAATAACTTGACTTATTTGCTTATTTGTGTTAGAAACAAGTTATAATTTTGTAGCTTGTTTTTTAAAATTTAATAAATAGGAGTGAATCATGCATGTAGAAATAGCTGATAGCGCGAGTGGCGAGCCGCTGGAGATTGATTTGACCGCCATAACTGGCATTAGTCATAGGCAATTAACTGAGCTTTATCATCGAGTGTTTGATCACAGAGATTATGAGGCGATGATTACTATTTTGAGAGCAGCTCTCAAAAAGAATAGTCGAGATTTACAGATGAGGACCGTGGATAGAGTTAGGTGTTACTTTGATTCTTTGCACTGGTATGAATGTAAGCTTCTTGATATTAGGCCGCTAGTCAGAATTGAGTTGCCTTTTAATGACTCTCATTTCTATGGCAGTTCGTTCTCTGATGTGCAAAAGATTGAATTGATGAGTGGTGCTAAGCTGTGGAATAGCGTGATGGCTAGCTTTCAAGATCTTGTGGTCCATGAAAATGGTCCAGTAGAAATGGAAATGGCAGAACGTTTAATGACTTGGTTTTTGGATCTGAAATATCTGACCAAGCGTTTACCGTCTTTTGCTGATTTGCAAATTCCTGAGCAGCATCAAGAATTTACTAAGCCTTATATGAATGATCCTGACTCTCGGAAAGTGCCAATTTATGACGATATTGATAAAAGACTAGAAGTGGTGTCGCTTGGTTGGTTGCAGGATGTGATTGATTTTCAGCGAGTTTTTCTCAAAGAGTACTTTTCGGAAATTGATATTAAGCGTTTTGATGAGGAAGAAATGGCAATGTACAAAGAACACTTTGTGAAGGGTTATGATTATCCTAAAGGTTTTTACAAAATAGCTATTATTGCCTTAGAAAGACCTTGAACCAAGACCCTCTAATTACGGTAAACGTAAGGGGGTCTTTTTATTTGACGAATGGCGATGATTATAGTATGGTCTTGGTAACCTTCCCCCAAGGTTTAATTGTTCATTTTATATAGGAGAATAAGTGATGAAACTTGCTGTTGATATTG